>NZ_JBEORT010000075.1:0-34468 GCF_040302425.1 Streptomyces sp. NPDC126497 | reverse complement strand
CCCAGCCCTGCCGGCCGCATCGACATCGACACCCTCCCCAAACGACATCGGCTCCCAAGACCACAACCGGGTCTTGGGAGCCGACGTCACGCGAGGGCCCGAATTAACCAACAGCATCCGAACCGGTTCCGGGCCCCTGACGCACTGCCGGGGTTACTTCGGCTGGGGCTTGCGCACCGTCAGGTGCAGCTCCTTCAGACGGGCCTCCTCCAGCTCCGTCGGCGCACCCATCATCAGGTCCTGGGCGTTGCCGTTGAGCGGGAAGGCGATGGTCTCGCGGATGTTGGGCTCGTCGGCGAGGAGCATGACGATGCGGTCCACGCCGGGGGCGATGCCACCGTGCGGCGGGGCGCCGAAGCGGAACGCGCGCAGCATGCCGGCGAACTTCTCCTCGACCGTCTCACGGTCGTAGCCCGCGATCTCGAACGCCTTGAGCATGATCTCCGGCTCGTGGTTCCGGATCGCGCCGGAGGACAGCTCGACGCCGTTGCAGACGATGTCGTACTGCCAGCCGAGGATGTCCAGCGGGTCCTGGGTCTCCAGGGCCTCCAGGCCGCCCTGCGGCATCGAGAACGGGTTGTGCGAGAAGTCGATCGCGCCGGTCTCCTCGTCCTTCTCGTACATCGGGAAGTCGACGATCCAGCAGAAGCGGAAGACGTTCTCCTCGAACTGGCCGGCGCGCTTGGCGGCCTCGACCCGCACCGCGCCCATGATCTTGGAGACCTCGTCGAACTCGCCCGCGCCGAAGAACACCGCGTGGCCGGGGGCCAGCGCGAGGCGCTTGGTCAGCTCGGCGACGTTCTCCTCGGTGAGGAACTTCGCGATCGGGCCGGTCAGCGAGCCGTCCTCGCCGACGCGCACCCACGCCAGGCCCTTCGCGCCCTGGGAGACCGCGTAGTCGCCGAGCTGGTCGAAGAACTTGCGGGGCTGGCCGGAGACGTCCGGCACCGGCAGCGCGCGCACGTGCTTGCCGGCGAACGCCTTGAACTCCGAGCCCTCGAAGACGTCGGTGATGTCGACGAGCTCCAGCCGGGCACGCAGGTCCGGCTTGTCGGAGCCGTACTTCAGCATCGCCTCGCGGAACGGGATGCGCGGGAACGGGGACGTCACGTGACGGCCGTTGCCGAACTCCTCGAACAGCTCGGTCATCAGCTTCTCGATCGGCTGGAAGACGTCCTCCTGCTCGACGAAGCTCATCTCCACGTCGAGCTGGTAGAACTCGCCCGGCGAGCGGTCCGCGCGGGCGTCCTCGTCGCGGAAGCAGGGCGCGATCTGGAAGTAGCGGTCGAAGCCGGAGATCATCAGCAGCTGCTTGAACTGCTGCGGGGCCTGCGGCAGCGCGTAGAACCTGCCGGGGTTCAGACGGGACGGGACCACGAAGTCACGGGCGCCCTCGGGGGAGGTGGCGCTCAGGATCGGGGTCGCCATCTCGTTGAAGCCCAGTGCCGTCATCTTCTGGCGGATCGCCGAGATGACCGACGTGCGCAGCAGGATGTTGCGGTGCATGCGCTCGCGGCGCAGGTCCAGGAAGCGGTACTCCAGGCGCCGCTCCTCGTTGACGCCGTCCTCGGCGTTGATGGTGAAGGGGAGCGGGGCGGCGGCGCCCAGCACCTCGACCGTGGAGACCTCGACCTCGACCTCACCGGTCGGCAGCTCGGTGTTGACGTTCTCCGCGCCGCGCGAGACGACCTTGCCGTCGACGCGGACCACCGTCTCCTTGGAGAGCTTGTCCAGCGCGTCGTACGCCTCGGTGCCCGGGCGGGCCACGAGCTGCGTGATGCCGTAGTGATCGCGCAGATCGATGAAGAGGATGCCGCCCAGGTCGCGCCGATTGTGCAGCCAGCCACTCAGCCGGACGTCGGTGCCGACGTCAGAGGCGCGGAGCTCGCCGCAGGTGTGGGACCTGTACCGATGCATCGTCGTTCATCCAGCCTTCGCGGATCGGGGTCGTCGTTTCACGTGAAACTCCCCCCAAGCCTACCGGCCGACCCGCGATCGCTTCTCCGTCATGACCGCTCACGTCCACAGTGGCAGTTTTCGACGCCCTCTTCCTAAAGTGGTGCAATGCGTACTGGTGAGCCCCTGCCCGCCCTGGGGGACGTCCTCGCCGCCCTCGACACCGGACTGTGGCACTGGGACACCGCAGCCGGGCTGGTCACGGTCGACGCCGTGGCGGCACGGCTGCTCGGACTGCCCGCCGCACCGGTCACCCTCACGGAGGCCCAGGTCCGGGCCCGGCTGCACCCCGTCGACTGGAACGAGATCACCGGAGTGGTCCAGCTCGCCGTCGCCGAGGGCACCCTCGCCGAGGTACGGATCCGGATCATGGACGACAGGAAGCGGGTCGTCCGGGTGGTGCGCAGCCGCTCCAAGCCCTCCTTCGACCGCGTCCGCAAGGCGTACGTCCTCACCGGCACCCTCCAGGAGGTCGCCGAGCCCCGGCCGGGGACACCCGCCGGCCGCAGCGCGGTCACCGGCGACTGGCGGCGCTCCCGGGAGGCGTTCCTGCTGGACGCCGGCCGGGCGCTGGCGGAGGCCCGGTCGACGCAGGAGGTGCTGCGGGTCGCGGCCAACCTGTCGATGCCGGGCTTCTCGCCGGACGGCCTGGCCGTGTTCGGCGTGGAGGGGGACCGCCTCACGATCATCGGTCACCACGGACACGAGCCCGGTTCCGACCACCCGTTCACCTACATGCCGCTGGACACCGACTACCCGGCCGCCGAGGTGGTGCGCACCGGCCGCGCGGTCTACCTCTCCTCCCCGGAGCGGTACAAGGCCCGCTACCCGCTCACCTGGCCGCTCGCGCAGCGCTTCGGACGGCAGTCCTGGGCCTTCCTGCCGCTGACCGCGTCCGGCCGCACGATGGGCGCCTGGCTGGCGGCCTTCTCCTACCCGGTCGCCTTCACCCCCGACGAGCGGTCCGTGCTGACCACGGTGGCCCGGATGCTGGCGCAGGCGCTGTCCCGCGCGGGCACCGCCGAGAGCGAGCGGGCGCTGAGCGAGGGACTGCAGCGCACGATGCTGCCGAAGCTCGGCTCCGGCATCCCGGGCATGAGCCTCGCCGCGCGCTACGTCCCCACCGGCGGCGGCCTCCAGGTCGGCGGCGACTGGTACGACGTCATCCCGCTGCCCGCCGGACGGTTCGCCCTGGTCATCGGGGACGTCCAGGGCCACGACGTACGGGCGGCGGGGCTGATGGGCCAGCTGCGGATAGCGCTGCGGGCGTACGCGTCGGAGGGGCACCGCCCGGACGCCGTCCTGTCCCGCGCCTCCCGCTTCCTGCACGGGATCGGCGAGGCCGACCCCGCCGAGCTCCGCTTCGCGACCTGTCTGTACGTCGAGGTCGACCCGGTGAGCGGGGTGCTGGAGGCCGCCCGCGCCGGGCACCCGGAACCGGTGATCCGCATGGCGGACGGGACGGTGCTGGCCCGGCCGACGGCGGGCGGGCCGCCGCTGGGCGTCGCCCCGGACGCCGACTATCCGACCACCCGGTTCGTCCTGGAGTCCGGCGAGACGATGCTGATCTGCACGGACGGGCTGATCGAGACCGGCGGCCACGACCTGGAGACGGGCTGGCAGCGGTTGCGCGCCCTCCTCGAGGAGCACAAGGGCGACCAGGAGGAACTGGCCGACACCCTGGTGCAGGCGGTGCACGGGCCCTCCTCGCACCACACCACCGGCCCGCTCGCCGACCGCCGCGAGGACGACATCGCCCTGATGCTGCTGTCCCGGGAGGGCGAGGGCTGCGGCTGCGGCGCGGGGACGGACGCGACGGCGCCGCCGATGCGCCGCACGGCGCTGACGGTGGCGCAGGCCGAGCCCGAGCGGGTCTCGGTGGCCCGGCAGCAACTGCGCGAGCTGCTGCACGACTGGTCCTCGCCGGACCAGGTGGACTCGGCGGTGCTGCTGCTGTCGGAGATGCTCACCAACGTCCTCGTGCACACCGACACCGACGCCCTGCTGCTCGCCGAGGTCACCGAGGGCTGGGACGGCCGCCGGCTGCGCGTCGAGGTCACCGACGCCGGCGACGACCTGCCGCACGTGCGCAGACCGGGCGAGCTGGCGTCCTCCGGGCGCGGCCTGGTCCTGATCGAGCTCCTCGCCCACACCTGGGGCGTCGCCCCGCGCGGCACGGGCAAGTCCATCTGGTTCGAGCTGTACGAGACGGAGGGGGCCGGTCCCGGCTGAGCGGCCGGGGCGCCGGACGCGGGCGAGCCCCGTCCGCCGTGGACGGGGCTCGCTCGTTCGTCGCGGTTCCGGCGGGGCCTACAGACCGCCCTCGGTCATCCCGTGCACGGCGGGGACCGTGCCGAGCCGGCCCTTCTGGAAGTCCTCGAAGGCCTGCTGGAGCTCCTCACGGGTGTTCATCACGAACGGGCCGTAGTGGGCCATCGGCTCCCGGATCGGCCGGCCGCCCAGCAGCACGACCTCCAGGTCCGGGGTGTGGGAGTCCTGCTTCCCGTCCGCGCGGACGGTGAGCGAGGAGCCGGCGCCGAAGACCGCGGTCTGGCCCAGGTGGACCGGACGCCGCTCGGCACCGACCGAGCCCCTGCCCGCCATCACGTACGCCAGGCCGTTGAAGTCCTCCCGCCAGGGCAGGGTGATCTCCGCGCCCGGCGCCAGCGTCGCGTGCACCATCGTGATCGGCGTGTGCGTGACGCCGGGACCCTCGTGGCCGTCCAGCTCACCGGCGATGACGCGCAGCAGCGCGCCGCCGTCGGGGGAGGTGAGCAGCTGGACGCTGCCGCCGCGGATGTCCTGGTAGCGCGGGGCCATCATCTTGTCCTTGGCGGGCAGGTTCACCCACAGCTGCAGCCCGTGGAAGAGACCGCCGGACATGACGAGCTGCTCCGGCGGCGCCTCGATGTGGAGCAGGCCGGAGCCCGCCGTCATCCACTGGGTGTCGCCGTTGGTGATGGTGCCGCCGCCGCCGTGGGAGTCCTGGTGGTCGAAGATGCCGTCGATGATGTAGGTGACGGTCTCGAAGCCGCGGTGCGGGTGCCAGGGGGTGCCCTTCGGCTCCCCCGGCGCGTACTCCACCTCGCCCATCTGGTCCATCATGATGAACGGGTCGAGATGGCGGTAGTTGATCCCGGCGAACGCCCGGCGCACCGGGAAGCCCTCGCCCTCGAAACCGCTCGGCGCGGTCGTGACGGTGAGCACGGGACGTGCCACGGCGTCGGCGGGCGCGGTCACGCGGGGCAGCGTCAACGGGTTCTCGACGGTCACTGCAGGCATGTCGGTACCTCCTCGGGTACGCCCACTTTAGTTGAGCGTTGAACTTCTTGTCACCCCGAACGAAGAAAGCCCGGAGGACATTCCCTCCGGGCCCGTTCCTCGGCAGCGACAGGGGCCGGCCGTCCGAGCGACGACGGTTTCAGCCGTACATCCGGCGCATCGCGAACTCGACCATCTGCTCCACGGCCTTGGCGTCGAACACCATCCGGTGCTCGCCCTCCATGTCGAGCACGAAGCCGTACCCCGTGGGCAGCAGGTCGATCACCTCGGCGCCGGTGATCACGAAGTACTTGGACTCCTTGCCCGCGTACCGCCGCAGCTCCTTCAGCGAGGTGAACATGGGGATCACCGGTTGCTGGGTGTTGTGCAGGGCGAGGAACCCGGGGTTGTCCCCGCGCGGGCAGTAGACCTTGGACGTGGCGAAGATCTGCTGGAAGTCCTCGGCCGCCAACTGTCCGGTGGTGAACGCGCGCACCGCGTCGGCGAGCGAGGGCGCGGACGGCTCCGGGTACAGCGGCGCCTGCTGCCCGTACCCGCCCGGCATCTGCTGCTGCGGCGGGACGTAACCCTGCTGTGCCCCTGCGCTCTGGTCGTAGCCGTACATGCCGCACAGACTACTGATCCGTCGGGAGGGCTGGGTCACAGATGTCCGGATCGGGGTTGCTTCTTATTACCGACGGGTAGCATCATCGGAGCTACTTGTCGGTACGTGAATCAGTTGCGAGGAGTCAGTGCCTCGCCGATACCCCTCTAACGGAGCCGTCGCCATGGGGCACTACAAGTCGAATCTCCGCGACATCGAGTTCAACCTCTTCGAAGTACTCGGACGCGACAAGCTGTACGGCACGGGTCCGTTCGAGGAGATGGACGTCGACACCGCGAAGAGCATCCTCGAGGAGCTGACCCGCCTCTCGGAGAACGAGCTGGCCGAGTCCTTCACGGACGCCGACCGCAACCCGCCGGTCTTCGACCCGGAGACCAACACCGCGCCGGTCCCGGCCTCCTTCAAGAAGAGCTACCAGGCCTTCATGGACTCCGAGTACTGGCGCCTGGGCCTGCCCGAGGAGATCGGCGGCACCACCGCCCCCCGTTCCCTCATCTGGGCCTACGCCGAGCTCATCCTCGGTGCCAACCCGGCCGTGTGGATGTACTCCTCCGGCCCCGCGTTCGCCGGCATCCTCTTCGAGGAGGGCAACGAGGTCCAGAAGCACATCGCGAAGATCGCCTCCGAGAAGCAGTGGGGCTCCACGATGGTGCTCACCGAGCCGGACGCCGGCTCGGACGTGGGCGCCGGCCGCACCAAGGCCGTGCAGCAGGAGGACGGCTCCTGGCACATCGAGGGCGTGAAGCGGTTCATCACCTCCGGCGAGCACGACATGTCGGAGAACATCCTCCACTACGTGCTGGCCCGCCCCGAGGGCGCCGGACCCGGCACCAAGGGCCTGTCCCTCTTCCTCGTCCCGAAGTACCTCTTCGACTTCGAGACCGGCGAGCTGGGCGAGCGCAACGGCGTCTACGCCACCAACGTCGAGCACAAGATGGGCCTGAAGGCCTCCAACACCTGCGAGATGACCTTCGGCGACCGGCACCCCGCCAAGGGCTGGCTGATCGGCGACAAGCACGACGGCATCCGCCAGATGTTCCGCATCATCGAGTTCGCCCGCATGATGGTCGGCACGAAGGCGATCTCCACGCTGTCCACGGGCTACCTCAACGCGCTGGAGTACGCCAAGGAGCGCGTCCAGGGCCCCGACCTGGCGAACTTCATGGACAAGTCGGCCCCCAAGGTCACCATCACGCACCACCCGGACGTCCGCCGCTCCCTCATGACGCAGAAGGCCTACGCCGAGGGCATGCGCGCCCTGGTGATGTACACGGCCTCCGTCCAGGACGCCATCCAGGTCAAGGAGGCGAACGGCGAGGACGCCTCCACCGAGCACGCGCTCAACGACCTGCTCCTGCCGATCGTCAAGGGCTACGGCTCCGAGAAGGCCTACGAGCAGCTCGCCCAGTCGCTGCAGACCTTCGGCGGCTCCGGCTTCCTGCAGGAGTACCCGATCGAGCAGTACATCCGGGACTCCAAGATCGACACCCTGTACGAGGGCACCACCGCCATCCAGGGCCAGGACTTCTTCTTCCGGAAGATCGTCCGCAACCAGGGCGCGGCGCTGAACTCGCTCGCCGAGGACATCAAGAAGTTCCTGGCGCTCGGCGAGGGCGGCGAGGAGCTCGGCGCGGCCCGCGAGCACCTGGCCAAGGCGGCCGTCGAGCTGGAGGCCATCGTCGGCCTGATGCTCACCGACCTCGCGGCCACCGAGCAGGACGTCAAGAACATCTACAAGGTGGGCCTGAACACCACCCGCCTGCTGATGGCCTCCGGTGACGTGGTCGTCGGCTACCTGCTCCTCAAGGGCGCCGCGATCGCCGCCGAGAAGCTCCCGACGGCCTCGGCCAAGGACAGGGCCTTCTACACCGGCAAGATCGCCGCGGCGAAGTTCTTCGCCGCCACCGTCCTGCCCGGCGTGACGCTCGCCCGCAAGGTCGCCGGGGGCGTCGAGCTGGACCTGATGGAACTGGACGAGGCCGCCTTCTAGCCCCTTCCGGGACCCTCCCGGACCTCCCGGGACAGATCCCACGAGACCCTGCCGGACCCCCGTGAGGGCCCGCTCCCGCACAGGGAGGCGGGCCCTCACGCTCGTTAAGGTGAATCCCATGAGCGAACCCCCCCGCTTCGACCGCGGCCACACCGACGACCTGATGTCCTTCCTGGCGGCGAGCCCCACGCCGTACCACGCCGTGGCGAACGCCGCCGAGCGACTGGAGAAGGCGGGCTTCCGTCAGGTCGCGGAGACGGACGCCTGGGACGGGTCGGCCGGCGGCAAGTACGTGCTGCGCGGCGGCGCGATCATCGCCTGGTACGTCCCCGAGGGCGCAGAGGCGCACACCCCCTTCCGGATCGTCGGCGCCCACACCGACTCCCCCAACCTGCGCGTGAAGCCCCGGCCCGACAGCGGGGCGCACGGCTGGCGCCAGGTGGCCGTGGAGATCTACGGCGGGCCGCTGCTCAACTCCTGGCTCGACCGCGACCTGGGCCTGGCCGGCCGGCTGTCGCTGCGCGACGGCTCCACCCGCCTGGTCGACGTCGACCGCCCCCTGCTGCGGGTCCCCCAGCTCGCCATCCACCTGGACCGCTCCGTCACCTCCGACGGCCTCAAGCTCGACAAGCAGCGGCACATGCAGCCGGTGTGGGGCCTGGGCGACGACGTGCGCGACGGCGACCTGATCGCCTTCCTGGAGGAGGCCGCCGGTCTCCCCTCCGGCGAGGTCACCGGCTGGGACCTGATGGTGCACCCGGTCGAGCCGCCCGCCTACCTGGGCCGCGACCGCGAACTGGTGGCCGGCCCGCGCATGGACAACCTGCTCTCCGTGCACGCCGGCACGGCCGCGCTGGTCGCCGCGGCCGGCCAGGGCTCCCACCTCTCCCACATCCCCGTCCTCGCCGCCTTCGACCACGAGGAGAACGGCTCCCAGTCCGACACCGGCGCGGACGGCCCGCTGCTCGGCGGCGTCCTGGAGCGCTCGGTGTTCGCACGCGGGGGGTCGTACGAGGACCGGGCCCGCGCCTTCGCCGGCACCGTCTGCCTGTCCTCCGACACCGGTCACGCCGTCCACCCCAACTACGCGGAGCGGCACGACCCGACGCACCACCCGCGCGTCGACGGCGGTCCCATCCTCAAGGTGAACGTCAACAACCGTTACGCCACGGACGGTTCCGGCCGGGCGGTCTTCGCGGCGGCCTGCGAGAAGGCGGGTGTTCCCTTCCAGTCCTTCGTCTCCAACAACGCGATGCCGTGCGGCACCACCATCGGCCCGATCACCGCGGCCCGGCACGGCATCAGGACCGTCGACATCGGCGTGGCCATCCTGTCGATGCACAGCGTCCGCGAACTGTGCGGCGCGAAGGACCCGTTCCTGCTGGCGAACGCGCTGGTCGCGTTCCTCGACGGGTAGTCAACTGCCGTACGGCGCATGGGTGGCGTCCGCCCGGGTACCCGGTCCGCACCGGAAACACCGGACAGGGAGGCGACACTCATGGGCCTCGGCGGATGCATCATCCTCATCGCCGTGGGAGCAATCCTCACGTTCGCGACCGACTGGGACATGCAGGGTGTCAACCTTGACCTGGTCGGCGTCATCTTCATGATCGTCGGTTTGATCGGTGTCGCGACGTTCAGCAGCATCGCCCGGCGCAGGCGGGTCGTGGTACCCCCCGCCACCCCGGTCGTCGACGACACCGCCCGCACCCGCGACGGGTACAGCGACGGGTACGGGGTCTGACCCGACCGACCGCCACAGCGAAGGGCGCGGGAGAACACGTCTCCCGCGCCCCCGTCGTGCCCGGAGGGACGTCAGCCCGTCGGGCCAACGCCCGCGTCCCGGGGACGGGTGCGGGGAAGGGCTGGCGGCATGAGACTTCTCGTGCGGGACCGGATCCTCGGGATCGGGGACGACTACTGGATCGAGGACGACCGGGGGAACAGGGTCCTCCTCGTCGACGGCAAGGCGATGCGGCTGCGGGACACCTTCGAGCTGAAGGACGCCGAGGGCCGGGTCCTCGTCGACATCCGGCAGAAGACGTTCGCACTGCGGGACACCATGGTGATCGAGCGGGACGGGGAACCGCTGGCGACCGTCCGGCGCAAACGGCTGTCGCTGCTGCGCGACCACTACCGGGTGGCACTGGCGGACGGCGGCACCGAGCTGGACGTCAGCGGCCGGATCCTGGACCGGGAGTTCGCCGTCGAGTACGACGGCGAACTGCTCGCGGTGGTCTCCCGGCGGCTGCTGTCCGTCCGGGACACCTACACCGTCGACGTCGTGCGCGAGGACGCGGACCCGTCGCTGCTGATCGCGGTGGCGGTGTGCGTGATCCACCTGGCGGAGAAGGAACGGGAGGACTAGGGCCTCTCGTTTGGATCAGGTCGGCCGCGACCGACGGTGCGTCGTGGCCGACCCGAGCGGGGTTTGGTGCGTGCAGATGCAAGGCGGAGGAGGGCGCCAACGCGGAGCGTTGGCAACTGACGACAACGCGGCAGATGCGCGTGCCAAGCCCCGCGACGCCGACATGATCCAAACGAGAGGCCCTAGGGCCCGTCCGGCGGGTCGTGCCGGAGACGCGGGCCGTGGAGCACCGTCGGTTTCCTCCCCATCGATCCGCCGGGCAGGCCCTGGGCTCCGGCCCCGGTCAGCGGCGGGGGCGGTCCAGGCCCAGGACGCGGTCCTTGAGGGCCGGGAAGCGTTCGCGGGTGCCCGCCACCGTCGCCGGGTCGAAGTCGACGGTGAGGACCTCCTCGCCGGGGCCCGCCTCCGCCAGGACCTCGCCCCAGGGATCCACCACGATCGAGTGACCCGCCTGCGGAACCCCGGCGTGCGTCCCGGCCGTTGCGCACGCGAGGACGAACGCCTGGTTCTCCACCGCCCGCGCGCGGGCCAGCAGCGTCCAGTGGGACCGGCGGCGCTCCGGCCAGCCCGCCGGGACGACGAGGGTCTCGGCACCGGCGTCGACGAGACCGCGGAAGAGTTCGGGGAAACGGAGGTCGTAGCAGGTCGCCACACCGACGACGGTCTGCGGGAGACGGACCGTCACCAGCGTGTCGCCCGCCCCCATCAGCACGGCCTCGCCCTCGTCGAAGCCGAAGCGGTGGATCTTGCGGTAGGCGGCGGCGAGATCGCCGGAGGGGGAGAGGACGAGCGAGGTGTTGTAGAGGGTGCCGTCCGGGTCGCGCTCGGGGACCGACCCCGCGTGCAGCCACACGCCCGCGTCGCTCGCGGCCTTGGCCATCGCCTCGAAGGTCGGCCCTTCGAGCGGTTCCGCCGCACCGCCGAACCCCTCGTACGCGAACGCGCCCGTGGTCCACAGCTCGGGCAGGACGACGAGGTCGGCACCGGCCTGATCCCGTACCAGCCCGGCGACCCTGCGCCGACGCGATTCGACCGATTCGTCCTCGTTCACGGCGACTTGGAGCAAGGAAGCGCGCACACTACCACCGTCCTGGCATTCGGCCCGTGCACACGGGCCTACGATCGTCACACGAAAGCACTGCCGGGGTGCCTCACAGCAGCGTAACTTGGGGTCTCCCCCGGTTCGAGCGAAGCCGAGAACCGGGGGAGACCCGAGACACCCACGAAGTGCAGCCACCGCCCACTGGCACCGCCACCACAACCTGCCCGTGTACCGACCGCCGAGGGGTCCCGTTCCGTGAGTCTGCATCCCACCCTCCAGCCCTACGCCGACGCCTGGTCCCACTCCATCGAGGCGATATCCGAGCTGGTGCAGTCGCTCCCGGAGGCCGACTGGAACCGGCGGACCCCGTGCCCGGGCTGGTCGGTCCGCGATGTCGTCTCGCACGTCATCGGCCTGGACTCCGAGATGTACGGCGACCCCCGCCCCATCCACACGCTGCCGCGCGACCTGTTCCACGTCACCAACGACCACCAGCGGTACATGGAGATGCAGGTCGACGTGCGCCGCCACCACACGGCGCCGGAGATGACCTCCGAGCTGGAGCTCATGATCATCCGCCGCAACCGTCAGCTGCGGAACGAGAACCGCGATCCCGGTGCCACGGTGCGCGGCCCGCTCGGCACGGAGCTCACGCTGGAGGAGTCGATGCGCCGGCACGCCTTCGCCGTGTGGGTGCACGAGCAGGACCTGCGCACGGCCCTCGGCCACCCCGGCAACCTCGACTCCCCCGGCGCGCACGTCGCCGGCGACGTGCTGCTCGCCGAGCTGCCCCGTGTGGTCGCCGAGCTGGCGCAGGCGCCGCGCAGCTCGGCGGTGGTCATCGACGTCCACGGCCCGGTGGAGTTCCTCCGCACGGTCCGCGTCGACATCCAGGGCCGCGGCACCCTGGAGACGGCCCCGGCCCTCGGCCCGGCCGCCGCCCTCTCCCTCGACTGGGAGACCTACGTCCGCCTGGCCTGCGGCCGGGTCACGGCGGAGGCGGTGTCGGACAGGGTGAAGACGGAGGGCGACCCGGACCTGACGGCGGCGATCCTCCGCCACTTCGCGGTCACCCCGTAGCAGGCGCGGGCGGGGCGTGCCTCCCCCAGTGCCTCAAGGGCCTGGGAGGTGCCCCCAGCGGCTCGGGCGGGCGGTGCCTCCCCCGCCCGAGCGAAGCCGGGAGCGGGGGAGGCGACCCGGCACGCCGGGCCGCGCGTCCCGCCCCCGCCCTGCAGCGGCGCCGGGCACCTACACGGGCACGTGCACGGAGGAGACCCGGCTCGCCACCGACCGCTCCCGCTCCCTGCGCGCCGCCCGCCTCCGCAACCGCAGGATCTGGGTGACGCCCAGCACCTGCAGCACGAACACGGACGAGAAGGCCACGGTGTAGTCGTCCCCGGTCGCGTCCAGCAGCACGCCGACCGCGAACAGTGTCGTCATGGAGGCGACGAAGCCCCCCATGTTCGTGATCCCCGACGCCGTCCCCTGCCGCTCGGGCGGGTTCGCCGGCCGTGCGAAGTCGAATCCGATCATGGACGCGGGGCCGCAGGCCCCCAGCACCGTGCACAGCGCCACCAGCAGCCACATCGGCGCCGTGTCCGCCGGATGGGCCAGGGTCGCCGCCCACAGCGCCGCCGTCGCCCCCACCGTCCCCAGCGCCAGCGGCAGCCGCGCCCCGTGGTGCCGGGCGATGACCTGGCCGTAGACCAGCCCGAAGACCATGTTGGACAGCACGACGAGGGTGAGCAGCTCACCGGCGGTGGCCCGGGACAGCCCCTGTGCCTCCACCAGGAACGGCATCCCCCACAGCAGCAGGAACACCATCGCCGGGAACTGGGTGGTGAAGTGCACCCACAGCCCCAGCCGTGTCCCCGGCTCCCGCCAGGAGGCGGCGATCTGGCGGCGCACGTAGGCGGTGCCCTGGTGCGGGACCGGCTCCGGCTCGTGTCCCTCGGGATGGTCCTCGAGGAACAGCAGGAGCAGCACGAACACCACGACACCGGCGAGCGCGCTGCCCGCGAACGCCGCCGTCCAGCCGATGCCGTGCAGCAGCCGGGCGAGGACCAGCGTGGAGACGAGGTTGCCCGCCATGCCGGCCAGCCCGGCCATCTGCCCGACCAGCGGTCCGCGCCGGGCCGGGAACCACCGGGCGCCCAGCCGCAGCACGCTGATGAACGTCATCGCGTCACCGCAGCCGAGCAGGGCCCGCGAGGCGAGCGCCATGCCGTACGACGGGGAGAAGGCGAAGCCGAGCTGCCCGGCCGTGAACAGCACGGCGCCGATGCCCAGCACCTTCCTGGTGCCGAGCCGGTCGACCAGCAGCCCGACGGGTATCTGCATGCCCGCGTAGACCAGCAACTGGAGGATGGAGAAGGTGGACAGGGCGGAGGCGTTGACGCCGAAGCGGTCGGCGGCGTCGAGGCCGGCCACACCGAGCGACGTACGGAAGGTGACGGCGACGAAGTAGACCGAGACGCCGATCCCCCACACGGCGAGGGCGCGCCGTCCGCCGGGGGGTTCCCCCTCCGGGGGAGGGTCCCCGGGCAGCGTGCCGCTCATCGCACCTCGCCCCGGGCCAGGTGGGAGAACCATCCGACGTGCCGGTGGACGACGTCGACGGCCGCCTCCGCGTCACCGGAGCGCAGCGCCCGGAGGATCTCCCCGTGTTCGGCGAGGGTCTTGGCGATCCTGTCCGGGTGGGAGTGCATCACGGCGACGCCCATCCGCAGCTGACGGTCGCGGAGCTGGTCGTAGAGGCGGGAGAGGATCTCGTTGCCGCCGCTGCGGACGATCTCGGCGTGGAAGCACCGGTCGGTGACGGAGGCCGCGGCGAAGTCACCGGCGGCGGCCTGCTCCTCCTGCCGGGCGAGCAGCTCCTCCAGACGCTCGATGAGTCCGGGCGGCGCGGGTACGGCCTTCCTGGCGGCGTGCTCCTCGACGAGCAGCCGGGTCTCGACGACGTCGGCGATCTCCTGCGCGGAGACGGGCAGGACGAGGGCGCCCTTCTTCGGGTAGAGCCTGATCAGCCCTTCGACCTCCAGCCGCAGCAGCGCCTCGCGCACGGGGGTCCGCGAGACCCCCACGGCCTCGGCCAGCTCGCCCTCGGTGAGCAGCGTCCCGCCCTCGTAACGGCGTTCCAGGACGGCCTGCTTGACGTGGGTGTAGACGCGGTCCGCGGCGGGGGGTTGCCTCACGGGGATCGGGCTGCTCATGCGGACAGGATAGATACAACACGCACGCATGGAAGAATCCATCCACGATGCGGACTCGGAAAAGCCGGAAGTGCCCCCGGTCCACGCACAACCATCCGTGCGCGCCATGCGTCAGAAAGACGCGGCCCCCTCATGGGCCGCACCTCAACTTGGCCGCACCGTACGGTCATTCCAGGTAATCGGGGTATTCGACTTGAAGATCGACATTCAGGGCCTCCGCGTCCGCAGAGCCGCCGGCGTCGCCGTGACCACCGGCGCCCTGCTCGCCTCCGGAGCCCTCTACGCCGTGCCCGCGCAGGCCGCCGCCGCGCCGTCCATCGTCGCCAAGGGCGGCTATGTGATGAACAACGCGAACGGCAAGTCGCTGTACACGAAGGCGGCGGACACGCGTCGTTCCACCGGCTCGACGACGAAGATCATGACCGCGAAGGTGGTGCTGGCGCAGAAGAGCCTGAACCTCGACAGCAAGGTCACGATCCAGAAGGCGTACAGCGACTACATCGTCTCGAAGAACGCCTCGTCGGCACGGCTGATCGTCGGTGACAAGGTCACCGTGCGCCAGCTGCTGTACGGGCTGATGCTGCCGTCCGGCTGCGACGCGGCGTACGCGCTCGCGGACAAGTTCGGCTCGGGCACGACGCGTTCGGCCCGCGTGAAGTCCTTCATCGGCAAGATGAACTCCGAGGCGAAGAAGCTGGGTCTGAAGAACACCCACTTCGACTCCTTCGACGGCATCGGGAACGGCAGCAACTACTCGACGCCGCGCGATCTGACGAAGATCGCGAGCAGCGCGATGAAGAACTCCACGTTCCGCTCGATCGTGAAGACGAAGAAGTACACGGCGAAGACGAAGACGAAGACGGGCAGCACCCGCACGATGGCGCCGTGGACCAACACCAACACGCTGCTCAACAGCTACAGCGGCACGATCGGCGTGAAGACCGGCTCCGGCTCGGTGTCCAAGTACTGCCTGGTCTTCGCCGCGACCCGCAACGGCAAGACGGTCATCGGTACGGTCCTCGCCTCCTCCTCCGCCGCCCAGCGCGAGAAGGACGCCAAGAAGCTCCTGGGCTACGGCTTCGGCAAGATCTGACCCACGGACGCGACGAGGGGCCCACCCGCGCGGGTGGGCCCCTCTCGCACCCGGGCCACGGCACCGTCCTCGGCGCCGCACACGAGGTCCAGCGCCTCCCGGAGATCGGCGGGCCCCCGGTAGTGCACACCGGTCATCCCGAGGGCGACGGCGGCCTCGACGTTCTCCAGCCGGTCGTCCACGAACAGGCACCGGCCGGCGACGGTTCCCACCCGCCGGACCGCGATCTCGTAGATCTCCCGGTCGGGCTTGGCCACCCCCACCCGCGCACTGCTGACGACGTGGTCCGCGAGGTCCGCCAGCCCCATCGACGCGAGGTCGCGCTCCAGGTCCAAGGTCGCGTTGGTCACCAGGACCAGGGGGATGCGCCCCTTCACCCGACGCAAAAGGTCCACCACCGCGTCATCGGCCCGGAACGGGGCGTCGGCGAGCGCCCTGCCCAGCCGGCGGGCGTACTCCTGCGGCACCCGGCCGGAGAGAGCCGACGCGATGGAGTGCACCCACTCCTCCGTCGTGATCCTGCCGAGCAGGAGGGGCAGGTCCACATCGGGCGCGTAGGCCACGTCCATGGTGGTGCCCTCGGCCAGTCCCGCGGCGCGTTCCAACTCGGCCAGCGGGGCCGTGTCGTAGAAGCGGATCACGTTGTCGAGGTCGCACAGCACCGCGTCGAAGGGTCCGCTGGACATGTCGGGAGTCGTCACCGGCCATGCGTAGCACAGCGTCCGACGACGGCGCCGGGTACGGTGCGGGCGAACTTGGCGCACTCACCCCGGGCGTCACCGCTGCCGTGTGCGGACTCCCCGGAGCCGAACCCGGGCACGGTGTTCCACGCCTCCCCGCGGATGCTGTCGACGGGCCCGACCGACTCGGGACGGCCCGGTTCGGCGGGCACCCGGCACACACCGCGTGCCGCACGCCGATGTCCGCCCTGCACACTCCCGTCGGCCCGCACAGCCGTTCCGGTCAACTTCGATCGCAATCGTGAACATCATCGAACCGGCTGGCATATGCGTTCCGCCCGGCTCTACGTTCCGCAGCGGAGGTGGTTCATATGAACGAACCCAGCAAGCAGCCCGGCTCCACCGAGCGGACCGGGGCCATCGACATCAGCGACTTCGTCCACGCGGCGACCGGAGAACGGGTCCGGCGGCTGACCATGCCGAACGGAAGCCACTGGTTCCCGGCAGTGGACGTCTGCAAGTCGCTGGGGTACACCACCCCCCGCAAGGCACTCCTCGACCATGTCCCGGAGGACCATCGAGACAATCTCGAGACAGTGACTGGAAGTCACGGTCTCAGCATTCCCGCAGGTCGGAACTGGCGCCGAGACCTTCAGCTGATCGATCTGCAAGGTCTGATCCTGCTCGTCAACGCCTGCACGAAACCGGCCTGCGCACCCTTCAAACAGTGGGTGGCCGAGGTGATCGAGGCAGTGCAGCAGGAAGGGCACTACACCTTGACGAAGGCCGAGGTGCAGTCCGCCGAACCCGGCGCCCCCATCGCCTACGCGATGCCGGAGCAGGTGGCCGAGGCCATCGTCCGACTGGAGGCGCACAACCTCCAGCTGGACGAGAAGCTGGCCGACGGGCAGCGCGAATCGATCGCTTTGCAGAAGGAGACGGTGATCCTGCAGAGGGAGCTGCTGGTCACCCAACAGGCCACCCTCGCCGTGCAGCAGGCCATGGTCCGGGCGATGGAACGCATCGCGGACCGGTTCGACGCCCTCGTCCTCGAACGTCGGACGCCCACGGCCCTCCTCATCGCGCGGCCCACCACCGAGTCGGTGCTGGCCGACTGGCGGCAGCGGCTGTCCGTGACGGAGGACGTGTGGGCGGTGGCCGTGGTGATCGCGCCGGTGCTCGTCGAGCAGGGGGAGCTGCGCGAGCCGCTGGAGTCGATCGCCGCCCGTACGGGACTTTCCGTGCACCGCGTCAACGAGTGCCTCCGGATGTTGCGCAGGCACGCCTGCATCCGCTCGCGGGGCGGGGCCGAGGGCGGGGCTCCGGTGTACGTGCTCCAGCGGGACTGAGCGGACCGGAACGGCAGGAGGGGCGTCGCAATCCGACGTTGCGGCGCCCCTCCCGTCTCGTGAACCTAGCGGTTCCCGGGCGTCAGGCCCAGCTGATCAACCGCTTCGGCTGTTCCAGGATCGCCGCCACGTCGGCCAGCACCTTGGAACCCAGCTCGCCGTCGACCAGGCGGTGGTCGAAGGAGAGGGCGAGCGTGGTCACCTGGCGGGGCTTGACCTTGCCCTTGTGGACCCACGGCTGGGGCTTGATCGCACCGACCGCGAGGATCGCGGACTCGCCGGGGTTGAGGATCGGCGTGCCCGTGTCGACGCCGAAGACGCCGACGTTGGTGATCGTCACCGTGCCCGCCTGCATCGCGGCGGGCGACGTCCTGCCCTCGCGGGCCGTGGACACCAGTTCGCCCAGGGACTCGGCCAGTTGCGGCAGCGTCTTGGCGTGGGCGTCCTTGATGTTCGGGACGATCAGGCCGCGCGGGGTGGCCGCCGCGATGCCCAGGTTGACGTAGTGCTTGACCACGATCTCCTGGGCCGCCTCGTCCCAGGACGCGTTGATCTCCGGGTTCCGCTTGATCGCGACCAGCAGGGCCTTGGCGATCAGCAGCAGGGGGTTCACGCGCAGGCCGGTGAACTCCTTGTCCTGCTTGAGCTCCTCGACCAGCTTGAGCGTGCGGGTCACGTCGACCGTCACGAACTCCGTGACGTGCGGCGCCGTGAACGCCGAGCCGACCATCGCCGCCGCCGTGGCCTTGCGGACCCCCTTGACCGGGATGCGGGTCTCGCGGGCCGTGTCGTACGACACCGGGGCGGCCGGGGCGGGCGCGGACACGGGGGCCGGCACGGGGGCGGCCTGCTCCCGCGGGGCCTGGACCGCGGCCACCGCCGCGTGGACGTCCTCGCGGGTGATGATGCCGTCCGGGCCGGTCGGGACGACCGTCGCCAGGTCGACGCCCAGGTCCTTCGCCAGTTTGCGCACCGGGGGCTTCGCCAGGGGACGCGACGCCTCCACGGCGGGGGCCGCCGGGGCGGCCTGGCCGTTCAGCTCCTGCTGGACGGCTGCCGCCGCCTGCTGGGCCGTGGTGTCCTGGGCCGCCGTCCGGCGGGGACGGCGGCGCGTCGAGGACGTCGCCACGCCGTAGCCGACCAGGACCGGCTGGCGGGCCGCCGGCTGCTCCTCGGGCTCCGCCGAGGGAGCGGGGGCGGGGGCGGGCGCATCCTCCGCCGCCGGGGCCGCGCCGCCCGCGACGTCCACCGCGATGATGGACGTGCCCACGTCGACCGTGGTGCCCTCGGGGAAGTGCAGCTCACGGACCACGCCGTCGTAGGGGATGGGCAGCTCGACGGCCGCCTTCGCCGTCTCGACCTCGCAGACCACCTGGCCGTCGGTGACCGTGTCACCCGGCTGGACGTACCACTTGAGGATCTCGGCCTCGGTGAGGCCCTCGCCCACGTCCGGCATCTTGAACTCGCGTACGGACGCGTTCGTCATCGTCGTCACGACCCTCTCCTCAGTACGCCAGCGAGCGGTCGACGGCGTCCAGCACCCGGTCCAGGTCCGGGAGGTAGGACTCCTCCAGGCGGGCCGGCGGGTACGGGGCGTGGTAGCCGCCCACCCGCAGCACCGGGGCCTCCAGGTGGTAGAAGCAGCGCTCCGTGATCCGGGCGGCGATCTCCGCGCCGGAGCCGAAGAACACCGGTGCCTCGTGGACCACGACCAGGCGGCGCGTCCTCTCCACCGACGCCTGGATCGAGTCGAAGTCGAGCGGGGAGACCGAGCGCAGGTCCAGCACCTCCAGGGAGCGGCCCTCCTCGGCCGCCGCGTCGGCGACCTCCTGGCAGAGCTTCACCATCGGGCCGTACGCCGCGAGGGTGAGGTCCGTGCCCGCGCGCACCACGCGCGCGGTGTGCAGCGGGCCCGGGATCGCCTCGGTGTCGACCTCGGCCTTGTCCCAGTAGCGCCGCTTGGGCTCGAAGAAGATCACCGGGTCGTCGCTCTGGATGGCCTGCTGCATCATCCAGTACGCGTCCGACGCGTTCGACGGCGACACGATCTTCAGGCCGGCCACGTGCGCGAACAGCGACTCGGGGGACTCCGAGTGGTGCTCCACCGCGCCGATGCCGCCGCCGTAGGGGATGCGCACGACGACGGGCAGCTTGACCTTGCCCAGCGAGCGGGCGTGCATCTTCGCGAGCTGCGTGACGATCTGGTCGTACGCCGGGAAGACGAAGCCGTCGAACTGGATCTCCACCACCGGCCGGTAGCCGCGCAGGGCCAGGCCGATCGCGGTGCCGACGATGCCCGACTCGGCGAGCGGGGTGTCGATGACGCGACTCTCGCCGAAGTC
This sequence comes from Streptomyces sp. NPDC126497, assembly GCF_040302425.1. Classification (NCBI taxonomy): domain Bacteria; kingdom Bacillati; phylum Actinomycetota; class Actinomycetes; order Kitasatosporales; family Streptomycetaceae; genus Streptomyces; species Streptomyces sp. NPDC126497. The sequence continues at coordinate 14,550 of NZ_JBEORT010000075.1, read as the reverse complement.
CTTCTGCAGCCCGTCCGTCACCCGGAACACGCCGCCGAGCTTGCCCACGTCCTCGCCCATGACGAGGACCTTCGGGTCCTCGTCCAGGGCCCGCCGCAGCGACTCGTTGATCGCCTTGGCCAGGGCCATGTTCTTGGATGTCACGGTCTCCGCCATGTCACTTACCCCCGTCCGCGTCCACGAACGACGCCTGGTAGGCGGCGAACTGCGCACGCTCCTCGTCCACGAGCGCGTGTCCGTCCGCGTACACGTTCTCGAAGATGGCGAAGTGGTCCGGGTCCGGCATGGCACGGACCGCTTCGCGCACTCGTTTGCCCAACGCCTCGGACTCGGTCTCCAGTTCCGCGAAGAATCCCTCGTCCGCGTGGTTTGCGGACTCCAGGTGGCGGCGAAGGCGCAGGATCGGGTCCTTGGCCTCCCAGGCCAGGCGCTCCTCGTCACCGCGGTAGCGGGTCGGGTCGTCGGAGGTGGTGTGCGCGCCCATGCGGTAGGTGAACGCCTCGACCAGCGTCGGACCCTCACCGGCGCGCGCCCGCTCCAGGGCCCACTTGGTGACGGCCAGGTTCGCCAGCACGTCGTTGCCGTCCACGCGTACGCCCGGGAAGCCGAAGCCCTGCGCGCGCTGGTACAGCGGCACGCGGGACTGCTTCTCGGTCGGCTCGGAGATCGCCCACTGGTTGTTCTGGCAGAAGAACACCACCGGGGCGTTGTAGACCGCGGAGAAGGTGAAGGCCTCGGCCACGTCGCCCTGGCTGGACGCGCCGTCGCCGAAGTAGGCGATGACCGCGCTGTCCGCGCCGTCCTTGGTGACGCCCATCGCGTAGCCCGTGGCGTGCAGGGCCTGCGAGCCGATGACGATCGTGTACAGGTGGAAGTTGTTGCCGTTCGGGTCCCAGCCGCCGTTGTTCACGCCCCGGAACATGCCGAGCAGGTTGGTCGGGTCCACCCCGCGGCACCAGGCGACGCCGTGCTCGCGGTAGGTGGGGAAGACGTAGTCGTCGTCGCGCAGCGCCCGGCCGGAGCCGATCTGCGCCGCCTCCTGCCCGAGCAGCGAGGCCCACAGGCCCAGCTCGCCCTGGCGCTGCAGGGAGGTGGCCTCGGCGTCGAAGCGGCGGGTGAGCACCATGTCGCGGTACAGGCCGCGCAGCTCCTCGGCGGTGATGCCGTCGACGTACCTGTCGAACTCGGCGTTCTTGACGCGCTTGCCCTCGGGCGTCAGCAGCTGGACGAGGGCGGGCTCGGCGCTCTTCCCCGCGCCGGTGGCCTTCTTGGTGGTGCTGGTGGTGCGCTTGGTGCCGGTGGTGCCGGCCTTGCTTCCGGCGCTGCGTCGCGGTGTGCGCGCGGCAGTGCTCTCCACGGTCACGTGTGCTCCTCCGTCGGTCCGACCCCCGGGGTTGCCGGTGGGCCAGTGCGGCTCACCTGTTCTCGGCCACCGGGCACGGGGTGGGTGCCACTCGGCCGGGAACAGGCGTGACAGGTGCCCCGGCGAGCGCCCTGCAAGAGGCACGTTACCCAGTGCTCCACATTTCTGTGAAACCCCATTTGACCTGCGATTTTTCTTGGATTTCCAAGTAAATCGGGGAAGGCCTCGAAGGCGCGCTGGTCACAGCCTTGCAGGAGGCCGGAGCAACGGCACGTTATCCCGGCCACCCCGGGCACGGGAAGAGTCGGGTTCCGTGACCGGGGGACGGCGTGCCGCGTGGGTGCGACGCCGGGGACGGCGGGAGGAGCGGGGCCGCCGGGGTCAGCCGGTGGTGGTGCCCTCGGCGCCGCCGTTCACACCGGCGTCCACGCCGCCCGCGCCCGCGCCGCCGTCCTCCGTGCCGCCGTCCGTACCGCCGGGGTCCGTGCCGCCCGCGCCCGCGCCGCCGTCCTCGTTGCCGCCGTCCGCACCGCCGGGGTTCGAGCCGCCCGTCTGGGTCGGCTGCGTGGACGTCGGCGGTTCGACCGGTTCCTCGGACTCGGTCTCCGTCTGCGACGGCGTCGCGGGCGGCGTGTACGGCTGGTCCCAGTTCCCGCCGGATCCCGTGCCCGGGTCGGTCTCGGTCTCGGTGCCCGGGTCGGTGGTCTCCTCGGTCTCCTCGTCGCTGGGGCTCTCGCTGGACTTCTCGTCCTCGGTGCTCCGCGTCACGGACGGAGACGTGTCGGTCTTGCCACCGCCCCCGCCGCCGCCACCGCTGTTCAGCGCCAGCGCCACACCCGCCGCGACGGCGATCACCGCGAGCACCGCGAGGATCCACAGCTTGCCGCGGCCGTCGCCCTTGTTGCCGTGGCCCTCGAAGCCGCCGTCGTCCCCGCCGCCGTACCCGGTGGGCAGGATCGGCTGCGGGATCGCCGCCGTGCCGGAGACGTCCGGGTGCGGCATCACGGTCGTGCCCGCGAAGCCGGCCGCCGGGGTGCGCGGGCCCTCGTGCATCTCCACCGGGCCGGTGTTCCAGGTGCCCGTGTGACCGCCCTGCTCGTAGAGCATCTGCAGCGCGTACTGGATCAGTCCGCGCATCTCCTCGGCCGTCTGGAAGCGGTCGTCGGGCTCCTTGGCGAGGGAGCGCATGACCAGGCCGTCCAGCTCCGGCGGGCAGGCGTCCGAGGCCTCCGACGGAGGCGTGGGGATGTCCTGGACGTGCTGGTAGACCACCGACAGGGGCGTCTCGCCGGTGAAGGGGGGCCGCAGCGCCAGCAGTTCGTACAGCAGGCAGCCGGTGGCGTACAGGTCGGAGCGGTGGTCGACGGCCTTGCCGAGCGCCTGCTCCGGGGAGAGGTACTGCGGGGTGCCCATGACCATGCCGGTCTGCGTCATCGTCGTGGACGCGCCGTGCAGCGCGCGGGCGATGCCGAAGTCCATCACCTTCACGGCGCCGTTGTGGGTGATGATGACGTTGGCCGGCTTGATGTCGCGGTGCACGATGCCGTGCTGGTGCGAGTAGGCGAGCGCCTCCAGGACACCGGAGACGATGATCAGCGCCTGCTCGGGGCCCGGGGCCTCGGCGTTCATCAGCAGGTCGCGGATGGTGCGGCCCTCGACGATCTCCATCACGATGTACGGCACCGACTGACCGCCCACGACGTCCTCGCCGGAGTCGTACACGGCGACGATGGAGTGGTGGTTGAGACCGGCCACCGACTGCGCCTCGCGCGTGAAGCGCGCCTTGGAGACGGGGTCCTCGGCGAGGTCGGCGCGCAGCAGCTTGACGGCGACCGTCCGGCCGAGACGTACGTCCTCGGCGGCGAACACCTCGGCCATGCCGCCCCGGCCGAGCCGGTGGGTCAGCCGGTACCGGCCGTCGCCGACCAGCCCGCCGTTGCCCCAGTTGTCCGGCGCGTCCGAGATGCCGCCGCCAGTCGCCTCGGGGTCGTCGGACGGGCCCTGAGCGCGCTGCTGCTGTGCCATCAGTCCTCGCCGTCGTTTCTGCCCGCGGTGCGCGCGGTGTTGTTACGGTCTTCGTCGGCCACGCTACAGCCTTCGCGTGTGCCCCCGGTCCGGGACGGGCTGCCAGCACCGGCACGAGACGGACCGGCCATGAAACCCGCACCCCGTACTGTCGTGCAAATTCCGTGTACCGGCGGTACGACCGCTGTAACGCTTCCGCGACGCTTCCTTCGCGTACGGTCACGGAACGGGCACCGTGCTTGACGTGTCGGTGGCCTGGGGCAGACTTGGCCGGGAATAGCGCATCGGATCTACGACGGACGGGCCACGGACGGCGGCGCCGCAGAGGCCACGGGGGACGCGGAACATGAGCCAGGACGGCGCACAGGGCCGGAACACGGGGCGGGCGCTCGCCGGCGGACGCTACCAACTGCGGGACCTGCTCGGCCAGGGCGGCATGGCCTCGGTCCACCTCGCCTACGACAGCGTGCTCGACCGCCAGGTCGCCATCAAGACGCTGCACACGGAACTGGGCCGGGAACAGGCCTTCCGGGAGCGTTTCCGCCGCGAGGCGCAGTCAGTGGCGAAGCTCACGCACACCAACATCGTCTCCGTCTTCGACACCGGCGAGGACGAACTGGACGGCATGACGACGCCGTACATCGTCATGGAGTACGTCGAGGGCCGCCCGCTGGGCTCCGTGCTCGACGAGGACGTGCGGCAGCAGGGCGCGATGCCCGCCGACAAGGCGCTGAAGATCACCGCGGACGTCCTGGCCGCCCTGGAGATCAGCCACGAGATGGGCCTGGTCCACCGCGACATCAAGCCGGGCAACGTGATGATGACCAGGCGCGGCGTGGTCAAGGTGATGGACTTCGGCATCGCCCGCGCCATGCAGTCCGGGGTGACGTCGATGACGCAGACCGGCATGGTCGTCGGCACTCCGCAGTACCTCTCGCCGGAGCAGGCGCTCGGCCGGGGCGTGGACGCCCGCTCGGACCTGTACTCGGTCGGCATCATGCTGTTCCAGCTGGTCACCGGGCGGCTGCCGTTCGACGCGGACTCACCGCTGGCCATCGCGTACGCGCACGTCCAGGAGGAGCCGCCGGCCGCGTCCTCGGTCAACCGCTCGCTGCCGCCGGCCGTGGACGCGCTGATCGCCCGCGCGCTGAGGAAGAACCCCAACGAGCGCTTCCCCAGCGCGGAGGCCATGCGCGGGGAGTGCCTGCGGGTCGCGCAGTCCTTCCACCCGGCCCCGCCGAACATCGTCCCCGGTGCGCAGGCACAGAGCGGCGCCGGTGTCGGCAGCGCGGTGTTCCCGCCGGTCGGCCAGGCGACCCCGGCGCCCGCGGGCGACGTGCGGACGCCGTACCAGCCGCCGTCCGCGCCCCCTCCGTACGGCACGCCGGCGCCGTCCGCGCCCTCCCCGGCGTACGGCTACCCGCAGCAGGGCGGCTACCCGACGCCCGCCCCGGCGCCGTACGCACCGCAGACCCCGGCGTACAACCTCACGCCCCAGCCGGCCGGACCGGGCGGGGGCGGCCGGAACAAGTCGGTGGTCATCGGGGCGGTCGTCGTCTCCCTCCTCGCCGTCGGCGGCCTGATCGCGGCGCTGACGATGAACGGCGGCGAGGAGGACCCGCAGGCCGGTGGCGGGGACAGCAGCGCCTCGGCCTCGGCCTCGACGGACAAGGCGGCGGGCTACCGCGGCCCCGACACGTCGAAGAAGATCGACAAGGAGGAGTGCGAGGAGCCGCAGGAGTCGTACAACGACCCCGACAAGGTCCGGCTGCCGAACTTCAGGTTCAAGTACATCGGGTCCGTGAAGGAGTGCCTCCAGGCCGCCGGCTGGGGCGAGGTCAAGATCCTCGAGGTGGACGAGAACACCTACGGCGAGGGCTCCGTCCGGGAACAGTTCCCGCCGGCGGGCACCGACGTCGACCCCGAGGACATGCCGCAGATCACGCTCAAGGTCTCCACGGGCAACCCTCCCTCCTGATCCCGGCCCCCGCACGGCACGGCGGAGGGGCCCGGCATCGGATGCCGGGCCCCTCCGCGTCGTCCGTGTCGTTCCGTCAGGGCGGGGGGACGGTCACAGGTAGGGGCCGCCCGAGCGGCCGCCCGGGGGCGGCTCCTCCAGGCCGTCGCCGACGCCCGGCGGAAGGGCGCGGCGCATCTGCTCCAGCTGGGCGCGCGCGGCCATCTGCTGGGCGAAGAGCGTGGTCTGGATGCCGTGGAAGAGGCCCTCCAGCCAGCCCACCAGCTGGGCCTGTGCGATCCGCAGTTCGGCGTCGCTCGGGGTGCCCTCGTCCGTGAAGGGCAGGGAGAGCCGCTCCAGTTCCTCGACCAGCTCCGGAGCCAGGCCGTCCTCCAGCTCCTTCACCGAGCTGGCGTGGATCTCCTTGAGGCGGGCCCGGCTGGCCTCGTCCAGGGGGGCCGCGCGCACCTCCTCCAGCAGCTGCTTGATCATGCTGCCGATCCGCATGACCTTCGCGGGCTGCTCCACCTGCTCCGTCACCGGGGTCTCGCGGGAGTCCTCGTCCCCGCCGCCGCCGCTGCCGCCGCCGAGCGCCATGCCGTCCTGGCCGACGACCAGGATCTGCGGATTCTCCGGCGACCGTTCGTTCCTCGGCATCTCCATGCCGCCATTGTCGCGCACCGCCCCGTGCTCCTTCGGCGGTGCCCCCGGAAGCGGGGTCCTCCGGGGAGGTCCACCCGACGGACCCGCCCGGGATGCCGTGAGTGTCCCGCAATGCCAGGCTGTTGGGCGTCCATCCGGCCCATCTTGCCGGCGGTGCGACCGGGCACCGGCCGGCGCGGGAGGTCACGGTCGTGACTCCATGGCTGCGTGTAGTGGGGGCGACGGTTGTGCTGCTGACGGGAACGGCGGTGCTGCCGTACGGACCTGTCGCGACGCCCCTCGGCGCGGGGGTGGCGCACGGGGCCGCCACCGCCTTCCCGCCCCCCTGGCCCCCTTCGTCCCCCTCACCCCCTCCGTCGTCGCCCCGGCCGTCTCCCTCCGGGGAGCCGTCGCGGTCCGGTGACCGGCCGGACGGGGTCCGGGAGCGGCCGGGGCGGCACGAGGTGACCGGGGAGGGGCCGCGGGAGCGCGAGCGGCGCGACCGGGACCGTGCGGACGTCGGGGACGCGGGTGCCGTACCGCGGAAACCGGGGCACGCCGACGCCGGTGACGCGGGCGAGCCCCCGGACGCGGCCGGTGCGCGGCGCCCCGGGGGCGACGGGGGCGTGGCCCGGACACCCGGTGCGAGCCTCCCGCGGCCCCCTGCGTCCCGGGCCGCGGAGCCGGCGCCCTCGGCGACCCCACGGGCCGCGGAGCCGAACGCGGCCGCCTCCCCCGGGCCCGTCCTGCGCATCCTGCCGCTCGGCAGCGGCCTGGTGCTCGTCGGACTCGGCTTCGGACTCGCCGTCGTCGCCCTGCGCATGCGTCAGGGACGCGGCGCGTCCTGAGCGGGTGCCGGCGCGTCCTGGGCGGGCGCGCCACGGCCTCCCGCCCGGCCACGCCGGGCCGGGCGGCCGGTCCCGGGGGCGGTGCTCAGTTCGGCGTGATCAGCAGAACCTTGCCGATGTGGCCGCTGTCCTCCACGACCCGGTGGGCGGTGGCCGCGTCCGGCATCGGGATCTCGCGGTCGACGACGGGGCCGACCCGGCCGCCGGAGACGAGCGGCCAGACGTGTTCCCGCACGGCCGCCACGATCGCCGCCTTCTCCTCCAGGGGCCGGGCCCGCAGCGAGGTCGCGCTGATGGCGGCGCGCTTGCCGAGGAGGGCGCCGATGTTCAGCTCCCCCTTCGCCCCGCCCTGCATGCCGATGATCGCGAGCCGGCCGTTGACGGCGAGGGCCTCGACGTTGCGGTCCAGGTACTTGGCGCCCATGTTGTCGAGGATGACGTCCGCGCCGGCGCCGTCGGTGGCCTTCCTCAGCTCGGCGACGAAGTCCTGCTCGCGGTAGTTGATCAGGATGTCGGCGCCCAGCTCGGCGCAGCGCTCCAGCTTCTCCGTGGTGCCGGCGGTGACGGCGACCCGCGCGCCGACGGCCTTGGCGAGCTGGATCGCCATCGTGCCGATGCCGCTGGAACCGCCGTGCACGAGGAGGGTCTCGCCGGGGCGGAGGTGGGCGACCATGAAGACGTTCGACCAGACCGTGCAGACGACCTCCGGGAGCGCCGCCGCCCGGTCGACGGTGAGCCCCTGGGGGACGGGCAGCAGCTGCCCGGCCGGGACGGCGACCTTCTCCGCGTAGCCGCCGCCGGCGAGCAGCGCGCAGACCTCGTCGCCGACGGCCCATCCACTCACCCCGTCACCGAGCGCGGCGATCCGTCCGGAGCACTCGAGACCGGGGTAGGGGGAGGCGCCGGGCGGGGGGTCGTAGAAGCCCTGCCGCTGGAGGATGTCGGCCCGGTTGACGGCACCGGCCACCACCTCGACCAGGACCTCGCCGGGACCGGCCACGGGGTCGGGGACCTCGCCCCACACCAGCGCCTCGGGCCCACCGGGTTCGGGAATCGTGATCGCATACATGAGGGGGACGGTACTCCTGGGACGTGCCGGGCACGCCGAACCGCCTCCCGCGACCCGCGTCGCCCCCTCTCCCGGCCGCGGGACCGGTCCCGGCGGAAATCCACGTGCGCGAGCGATGAGTTCGCGCGACGGTGGGGGTCTGCCCCTGCGTAGCCCGAGCACGCGGAAGGACCCGAAGCATGAGCGCGCAGACGTCCGGCCTGGCGATCGAGACAGCCGGCCTGGTCAAGACCTTCGGTGGGACACGGGCCGTCGACGGCGTCGATCTCGCCGTACCGGCCGGCACGGTGTACGGGGTCCTCGGGCCGAACGGCGCCGGCAAGACCACCACCGTGAAGATGCTCGCCACCCTCCTGCGGCCGGACGGCGGTGAGGCCCATGTCTTCGGCCACGACATCGTGCGCGAGGCCGACGAGGTGCGCGGCCGGGTGAGCCTCACCGGCCAGTACGCGTCCGTGGACGAGGACCTCACCGGCACCGAGAACCTGGTCCTGCTGGGCCGGCTCCTCGGCCACCGCAAACCCGCCGCCCGCGCCCGCGCCGACCGGCTCCTGGAGGCCTTCGGCCTCACGGACGCGGCCGGGAAGCAGGTCAAGCACTACTCCGGCGGCATGCGGCGCCGGATCGACATCGCCGCCTCCATCCTCAGCACCCCCGACCTGCTGTTCCTCGACGAACCGACGACCGGTCTGGACCCGCGCAGCCGCAACCAGGTGTGGGACATCGTGCGCGCGGTCGTCGCCCAGGGCACGACGGTGCTGCTGACCACGCAGTACCTGGACGAGGCCGACCAGCTGGCGTCCCGGATCGCCGTCATCGACCGCGGCAGGGTGATCGCCGAAGGCACCAAGGGCGAGCTGAAGGCGTCCGTCGGCGCCGGATCGGTCCACCTGCGGCTGCGGGACCCGCAGCAGCGGCCGCTCGCCGCCGACCTGCTGCGCCGCGTCCTCGACGCGCGGGTGCAGCCCGAACCCGACCCGGTGGCGCTGACCGCCCGCCTCACCAGGGCCGCGAGCGACGACACCGCCGCCGAGCAGGCCGCCCGCGCGCTGAACGAACTGGCCCGCGGCGGCATCACCGTCGACAACTTCTCGCTCGGCCAGCCCAGCCTGGACGAGGTGTTCCTCGCCCTCACCGGCCACGACACCCAGCAGCCCCGAACCGGTTCCGCCCACGACCCGAAGGACGAGGTCGCCGCATGAGCACCACGACCACCACCGAGAGCGCCGACCTCGCCCCGGTGCGCGCCGACTCCCTCGCCGAGCTGCTGGTCGCCGGGGAGCGGCCCGCACGGCCCAGTGCCTGGTCGGCCTCGCTGACCTTCGGCTGGCGGGCCATCCTGAAGATCAAGCACGTACCGGAGCAGCTGTTCGACGTGACGGCGTTCCCGATCATGATGGTGCTGATGTACACGTACCTGTTCGGCGGGGCGCTGGCCGGGTCGCCGAAGGAGTACATCCAGTTCCTGCTGCCGGGCATCCTGGTGATGTCGGTCGTGATGATCACCATGTACACCGGCGTCTCGGTCAACACGGACATCGAGAAGGGCGTCTTCGACCGGTTCCGCAGCCTGCCGATCTGGCGGCCGTCGACGATGGTCGGCTACCTGCTCGGCGACGCCCTGCGCTACACCATCGCGTCCGTCGTGATGCTGACCGTCGGCATGATCCTCGGCTACCGCGCCGACGGCGGGGTAGCCGGTGTGCTCGCCGGGATCGCGCTGCTGGTGCTGTTCTCGTTCGCCTTCTCCTGGATCTGGACGATGTTCGGACTGCTGCTGCGCACCGAGAAGTCGGTGATGGGCGTCAGCATGATGGTGATCTTCCCGCTCACCTTCCTGTCCAACGTCTTCGTCGACCCGCGCACCATGCCCGGCTGGCTCCAGGCGTTCGTCAACAACAGTCCCGTCACCCACCTGGCGTCCGCGGTGCGCGGGCTGATGGCGGGCGACTGGCCGGCCGACGAGATCGCCTGGACGCTGGGCTGGGCCGGACTGTTCGTGGCGGTCTTCGGACCGGTCACGATGCGGCTCTACAACCGGAAGTAGACGGCGACCGGGAACAGCCGGTCTCAGGTGCGGAGCGGGCGGACGTCGGGCGCGATCTGCGTGCCCGGCGTCGCCCGCACGATCGTGATCAGCCGGTCCGTCAGCTCCAGCGTCCCGACGTCCCGGTCGTCGTAGCCGAGCACCCGGTGCCCGCGTACGACGCTCACCACCAGGTCGTCGATCTCCCGGGGCACCTTGCCCACCTCGGCCTTTATGACCGGCCGCTCCACGATGTCGAGCCCGGAGCCCTGCTGGATGAGGTCCTCCATGACCATGCCGGCCGAGGGGCTGAGCACGGACAGTCCGAGCAGCCGACCGGCCGCGCTGGCACTGGTGATGACCGCGTCGGCGCCCGACTGCTTCAGCAGCGGGGCGTTCTCCTCCTCGCGCACCGCGGCCACGATCTTCGCCCCCCGGTTGATCTGGCGGGCCGTCAGCGTCACCAGCACCGCCGTGTCGTCGCGCTGCGTCGCGATGATGATCTGCCGTGCCCGCTGCACCTCGGCCCGCTTCAGCACCTCGCTGCGCGTGGCGTCCCCTATGACGCCCGCGTAGCCGTCCGCCGTGGCCGCGTCGATCGCCTTCGCGCTGGGGTCGACGACCACGACCTGCTCCTTCCTGAGCCCGGTCGCGCAGACGGTCTTGATCGCGGACCTGCCCTTGGTGCCGAACCCGATGACGACGGTGTGATCGCGCAAGGCGGACCTCCAGCGGTTCAGTCGCCACTCCTCCCGGGTGCGTTCGGTGAGGGCCTCGAGGGTGGTGCCGACCAGGATGATGAGGAACAGCACGCGCAGCGGCGTGATGACGAAGATGTTGGTGAGCCGGGCGCCGTCACTGACCGGCGTGATGTCGCCGTACCCGGTGGTGGAGAGGGTGACGGTCGCGTAGTAGAACGCGTCGAGGAGATCGATGGCCCCGTCGGAGTTGTCGTGGTAGCCGTCGTGGTCGGCGTACACGACGCACGCCGTCACCACCAGCACCACCAGGGCCCACGACAGGCGTTTGGCCACCTGGCGGACCGGATGCTCCACCATTTTCCTCGGGAGTTTCACCCGGTGGGTCACCAGGTGTTCGTCCGCCTGGCGAGCGATGGCGTCCTGGCCCGGAAGTTTCACGTGAAACACACCCCGATTCCCCTGGACGCCCAGGGCAGGTCGAGCAGTTCCGCCTCCTGACCGGGCCGTGTACCGCCGGGGGGCACCACGGCGAGCGCGTCGGCCGCCGCGATCCCGCGCAGCATGGCCGGACCGTTGTAGAGCAGCGGCAGCGCCCGGTCGTCGCGCAGGGCGACCGGGACCAGCCGGGTGTCGCGCGGGTGTCCCTGCACCGCGTCCCGCAACGGCAGTGCGTACGGCTCGGGGGCGGGGCGGGCCGCGAGGGTGCGCAGCAGCGGCTCGGCGAGCGTGAGCAGGCCGGAGACGGCGGCGAGGGGATTGCCGGGCAGGCCCACGAGGTGCCGTCCGTCCGGGGTGCGGGCCAGGAGCATGGGGTGGCCGGGGCGCACCGTGACGCCGTCCACGAGGAGTTCGGCGCCGATGCGGCGCAGGACGGGGTGCACATGGTCGACCGGACCCGCGGCGGTGCCGCCGGTGGTGACGAGGACGTCGGCGTCGGACGCCGTGATCGCCTCGTACAGTGCCCGCTCGTCGTCGCCGACCCGGCGTACGGCGGTCACCTCCGCGCCGAGCGCGCGCAGCCAGGGCGGCAGCAGCGGGCCGAGCGCGTCACGGATCAGCCCGTCGTGCGGCAGGCCCGCGCCGAGCAGTTCGTCGCCGAGGACGAACACGTCGACGCGCGGGCGGGGGACGGCGGTGAGCCTGTCGTATCCGGCGGCGGCGGCCATGCCCAGGACCGGCGGGGTCACCAGGGTTCCCGCGGGCAGCAGCTGGTCGCCGCTGCGGCACTCCTGGCCGCGGGGGCGGATGTCCTGGCCGTGGGCGACCGTGTGCGGCGGCCTGGTGGCGTCGGTGACGTGCAGCCGGCCCGTGTCGTCGGTGCGGCCGTGTTCGCTGCGGAGCACGGCGGTGGTGTCCGGGGGGATCCGGGCGCCGGTGGCGATGCGGACGGCCTCGCCGTCGGTGAGCGGCGGATGCGCGGCGTGCCCGGCGAGGACGCCCTCGTCCCGTACCGTCCAGGGGCCGGGGCCGGAGACCGCCCAGCCGTCCATCGCGGAGGTGTCGAAGGAGGGCAGGTCGGTGAGGGCGGTGAGGGGGGCGGCGAGGGTGAGCCCCAGGGCGGAGGCGAGGGGTACGGCGACCGGGGCCAGGTGGCCGGCGCGGTTGCCGGTGGTGTGGCGCGGGGCGCGCTCGGCGACGGCGCGGGCCTCGGTCCAGTCGGTGGCGTCGTGGTGCGGGTGGCGGGGGGCTCCCGGGGTGCCTCCGGGGGGCCGACCGCCCGGGGTACCGCCGGAGTGTTTCCTCACGAGGGCAAGCGCCTCCTCGACGTCGAGGTCGTCGGCGTCCTTCCCGGCCCGGGTGACTCGCGCGGTCATCAGGCGTCCGGGCGGGTGTCGGGGGTGGCGTCGGGCACCGCTCCGTCGGGTCCGGCCCCGGAGGACGCGGTGTCGGTCGAGGACGCGGTGTCGGCGGCGGCCGTGGTGTCGGGATCCTCCTCGTCGACCCAGCGCAGGGCGAGTGCCGCGGCCTTGCGGGCCGCCTCGGCGACGGCCTCCCGGCCGCCGCCCGCCTGCGCGGCCGCGTAGCCGACGAGGAAGGTGGTCAGCGGCGCGGCGGGCCTGGCCACCCCGTGGGCGGCGTCCCGTGCGAGGTCGAGCAGCACGCCGGTGTCGACGTCCAGGTCGATGCCCAGCTCGTCCTTGACTGCGGAGATCCATTCGTCCAACACGTGTCCATGCTCCCTGATGCGTGCCCTGGCGGTGGCGATGTCGTCCCAGGTGTCGCAGTCGAAGGACGCCACCGGGTCGGAGATGCGGGTGAGATCGAGCGAGCCGGTCAGCCGGCGCAGGGGCAGTCCGGTCAGCCCGCCGTACCGGCCGGTGAGCACGGCCAGTTCGCGGCGCAGGGACTCGGTCCGGTACGCGGCGACGAGCGGTTGGTCCCGGCCGTCGGAGTCGGTCAGCAGCACGCCGTCGGCGGCGCCGTGCCCGAGGGGTGCCAGCAGTCCTCGCACCGTGCGGTGGTCGAGGAACGGCAGGTCGGCGGAGAGCAGGACGACACGGTCGGCCGTGGTGTGCCGGAGCCCGGCGGCGAGCGCGGCCAGGGGCCCGCCGCCCGGAGGGTCCTCACGGGCCCAGACCACCGGCCGTGCGGTGGGCCGGGGGGCGGCGACGACCACCGTGGTCCGGGCGCCGGCGCAGGCCCCGAGCACCCGGTCGAGCAACGCCCGGCCGCCCACCCGCACCCCGGGCTTGTCCGCCCCGCCGAGCCGCCGGGCGGCCCCGCCGGCGAGTACGACGGCGTCGTACGCGGGGCCGGGACTCCCGGAGGGGTCACCGGGGGAAGCGCCGGGCGGCTGGTACTCGGTCACCCTCCGAGTATGCGTGCCCCCGCGATCACGGGGAACGCGGGGGCACATGGACACGGCCGGGGGCGTCGCCGGCTCGAAGCGGACTCACAGCGTCCGTAGCAGCACCGCCGGTTGCTCGACGCAGTCCGCCACGTACCGCAGGAAGCCTCCCGCGGTGCCGCCGTCGCAGACCCGGTGGTCGAAGGTGAGCGAGAGCTGCACGACCTGCCGCACCGCGAGCCCGCCCTCGTGGACCCACGGCTTGGGGACGATGCGGCCGACGCCGAGCATGGCCGCCTCGGGGTGGTTGATGATCGGCGTGGAACCGTCGACGCCGAACACTCCGTAGTTGTTCAGCGTGAAGGTGCCGCCGGTGAGTTCCGCGGGGGTCAGTGTCCCGGCCCGGGCCGCCTCGGTCAGCCGGGCGAACTCCGCCGTGAACGACTCGGCGTCCCGCGTGTGCGCGTCCCGGACGACGGGGACGACCAGTCCCCGGTCGGTCTGCGCGGCGAAGCCGAGGTGCACGTCCTCGTACCTGACGATCTCCCTGGCCCCGGTGTCCACCGAGGAGTTGAGCTCGGGGAAGCGGGCGAGCGCGGCGGTGCAGATGCGGGCCAGCAGGGCGATGACGGAGATCTTCGGCCCGCCGGCCGCGTTCATCGCCGCGCGGGTCCGCATCAGTTCGGTGGCGTCCGCGTCCACCCAGCAGGTCGCGTCGGGGATCTCGGTGCGGCTGCGGGAGAGCTTGTCGGCGACGGTCCCGCGGATGCCCTTGAGCGGGACACGGGTGACGCCCGGAGTGCCCGCGGCCGGTGCCGGCGCGTCCGCCCGGCCGGTCCGCGGGCCCGGTGCAGCGGCCGTCGTGCCCGCGCGGCCCTCGGCGGCGGCGCGCAGCGCGTGCTCCACGTCCGCGCGGAGGATCAGCCCGTCGGGTCCGGAGCCGGTCATCTCCCGCAGGTCCAGGCCGTTCTGCCGGGCCAGCCTGCGCACCAGGGGCGAGATCACGGGGACGGGGCCGTCCGCCGCGCCCGGGGTGCGGGCCCGGACGCCGGCGGCCGGCGAGGTCCCCCGGTTTCCGTTAGCCGCGGCCTATCCGAAGTATGCCGATTTTGTAGAACATTTCACACTAGA
>NZ_JBEORT010000074.1:0-34865 GCF_040302425.1 Streptomyces sp. NPDC126497 | reverse complement strand
CCTCCCGCGGGCTCATCCCGAAGAAGTCCGCGTCGAAGGCGCCCGCGTCGTGCAGGAAGCCGCCGGCCTTGGTGTAGCTGGTGCCCGAGGCCTCGGGGCCGCCCGGCCGGGCGGTGGGCACACGCTTGGAAGGACACCCCGTGCCGGAAGGCCACACCATCCACCGGCTGGCCGAGGACTACGCCGCCTTCGCCACCGGCGCCCCCCTGCGCGTCACCAGCCCCCAGGGCAAGTTCGCCGACGCCGCCGCCCTCCTCGACGGCACCCCGCTGCGCACCACCGACGCCCACGGCAAGCACCTGTTCCTCGGCTTCGGCGACGCCGAACCCGCCGAGTGGGTCCACATCCACCTCGGCCTCTTCGGCAAGGTCGCCTTCGGCCCGGCCCCGGCGCCGCCCCCCACGGACACCGTCCGGCTCCGCCTCGCCGACGCCACGTCCTACGTCGACCTGCGCGGCCCCACCACCTGCGCCCTGATCACGGACGGCGAGAAGCAGGCGGTCCACGACCGCCTCGGCCCCGACCCGCTGCGCCCGGACGCCGACCCGGCCCTCGCGTACCGCAGGATCGGCCGCAGCCGTACGACGATCGCCGCGCTCCTGATGGACCAGAAGGTCATCGCGGGCGTGGGCAACGTCTACCGCGCCGAGGTCCTCTTCCGGCACCGGATCGACCCCTACCGCGCGGGCCGGGACGTCACCGCTGCCGAGTGGGACGCGATCTGGGCCGACCTGGTCGCGCTGATGCGCGAGGGCGTGCGCAACAACCGCATCGACACCGTCCGTCCCGAACACACCCCCGAGGCGATGGGGCGCCCGCCGCGCGTCGACGACCACGGCGGCGAGGTGTACGTCTACCGCAGGGCCCACCTGCCCTGCCACGTCTGCGGCGGCGAGATCCGCACCGCCGACCTCGCCGCCCGCAACCTGTTCTGGTGCCCCGCCTGCCAGCGCCGCTGAGACTCAGAAGCCGTGCGGCAGCCACGGCGCCGGGTCGCTCCCGAACGCCGTGGACGCCTCCGCCAGCGCGCCCCGCCGCAGCTCGGCCACCCGGCCGGCCGCCGCGAGCGCCGTGAGGCTCACCCCGCCCAGATAGGCCGCGCCCAGCTCCCGCACCGACAGGGCGAGATCGGCCGGGTCCTCGGTGCGCTCGCAGGACGCGCCCTCGGCGTCCCCGCTCAGCCGCCAACGCCCGGTGTTCCAGGGGCAGAAGGCGTCCTCCACCGCGAAGACGACGTCCACCGGCGCCCGGTACGTCCGCGCCCGGAGCGCCGCCCCGACGTCGACCAGCCGGACGTACATCGCGTCGCGCAGGGCCGGGCGGCACCGCCGTATGTCCGACACCAGGTACTGCCAGCCCTCGTCGACCGGCCGTCCCCGCGCCACCAGCGTCGACGTCAGGTCGATGTCGAACAGGAACCGCCACAGCGCCGCGTCGGCCGCCGGATCCAGCGCGGCCAGACCGCTCAGGAGCACCGTGCCGTCGGCCCCGGCGGCGCTCCAGCCCGGCTTCACCCGGAACCGCGCGTAGCCGACCGTCTCGCCGTCCCGCTCCGCGACCACGCACTGCAGCGGTGACGCCCCGCCCCGCTCCCGCTCCGTGTCGAGCAGCGCCACCCGCTCCCAGCCGGGCCGGCGCGCGAGCATCCCCGGCCGGCCGGGCACCGAACGGGCGTAGACCGCCTCGCAGGCGTCGAGGACGTCGGCGGGCTCCGCGTACCGCAGCCGTACGGCGTCGGCGCCGGCCGGGACGGTCAGGCCCGCCCGGCGGGTGTCGATCTCGGCGTCGAGCTGGAAGGTGGCGGCCCCGTACCCGAACCGGCCGTAGATCGCCGGCTCCGACGCGGTGAGCACCGCCAGCGGCTCGCCCCAGGAGCGGACGTCGTCCAGCTGGCGCCGCATCATCGACGTCAGCACCCCGCGCCGCCGGTGCGTGGCGGCCACGCCGACCATGGTGACGCCCGCGGCCGGCACGGAGGCGCCCCCCGGCACGGTGACCCGGAACGAGAACGCACCCGCCGTCCCCACGCAGGCGTCCCCGTCCCACACGCCGAGGGAACGGTCGTACTCGGTCAGCGAGTTCCACAGCTCCCGCTCCGCGTCCGCCTCCGGGACCCCGCCGAAGGCCCGGACCAGCGTCGCGTACCACGTGTCCCAGTCGTCCGGACGCAGCACGCGGAGTCCGTTTGCGAGATCAGCCTGTTCGTTCGCCATGCGCCATGCCTACCAGGGCCGTCCACGAGGAGCGAGGCAATTTCTCCCGTGCGGCCCCACGGCGGCGTCCGGTGAAGTTGACTGTGAAGCCGGCCCCGACGAGGGGACAACCAGGACCTCCCGTGCCATGTGGCCGGTCCGATGGATAGGGTCCCGAACTGATGGCAGCAGGACGAGAGCGGCGCGCGGAAGCCGACACGTTCACGGCCCGGTTGAAGAAGCAGTGGCACCGGGCCCGCGTCGGCGTGCGCCGGGCCGGCGTCGACTACTTCCGCGGGGACGGCTCCGACTGGGTCGCGCTCGCCGGACTGCTCCTCACCGTCCCGCTGATCGCGGCCGGGACGCTCACCGACTCCGTGTGGTGCGCGCCCTCCGCGCTGGTCCTCCCGATCGTCGCCGGCGGCCTGCTGCTGCGCCCGGCGAGCCTGCTCGGGCTGTACGCCGCCGCGGCGACCGCGCTGATCGTCGAGTCGGTGTGGCTCGGCCCCTACACCGAGGGCGCCGCCCGGGTCACCCCGGGCGTGGTCCTCACCGTCGCCGCCTGCGGCTTCTTCGGGCTGCTCGTCGCCCAGTTCCGCAGCCGGGTGGGCGTGCCCTGGCGGCGCGGCGGCACCATGCTGTTCGACCTGCGCGAACGCATCCGGGTGCAGAGCAAGCTGCCGAAGCTGCCGAGCGGCTGGCACCGGGAGATGGCCCTGCGCCCGGCGGGCGGCCAGTCCTTCTCGGGCGACTTCGTGGTCGCGGCCCGCACCAACGGCGGGCGCACCCTGGAGGTCGTGCTCACCGACGTCTCCGGCAAGGGCATGGACGCCGCCTCGCGCGCCCTGCTGCTGTCGGGCGCCTTCGGCGGCCTCCTCGGCAGCCTCCCGCCGCACGCCTTCCTGCCGGCCGCCAACGGCTACCTGCTGCGCCAGGACTGGGACGAGGGCTTCGCCACCTCCATCCACCTGGTGCTCGACCTGGACTCCGGCGACTACGAGCTCTACTCCGCCGGGCACCCGCCCGGCCTCCAGCTCAGCGCGGGCAGCGGCCGCTGGGAGGAGAAGGCGGCCGACGGCCCGCTGCTCGGCGTGTACGACGGCGCCCGGTTCGACCCGGTGAAGGGCTCGCTGCGCCCCGGGGACGTGCTGATGCTGTTCACGGACGGCCTGGTGGAGACCTCCGACCGGGACATCGTGGAGGGCATCGACCGCCTCACCGGCGAGGCCGACCGCTATGTCGCCGGAGGCTTCCACGGCGCCGCCTGGCACCTCATCGAGGCGGTCGCCAAGGACGTCAACGACGACCGGGCCCTGCTGCTCATATGCCGGGAGGGGCCGACGGCCGCGGCGGCCCGCTGACCCGTGCACACTGGGCGGGTGACCGAGACGACACCGCTGTCCCCGGCCGAGATCGAGGCCACCGCCCGCGCCGCGCACGCCGGCCAGACCGACAAGGCGGGCCGGCCCTACGTCGAGCACCTGCGGGCCGTCGCCGAGGGGGTGCGGGCCCGCGGCGGCGACGAGGAGCAGATCGCGGCGGCCTGGCTGCACGACGCCGTCGAGGACGACCGGCTGTCGCGGCGCCGGCTGGAGGAGGCCGCGCTGACCCGGCGGACCAAGGACATCGTCCTCGCGGTCACCAAGCGGCCCGGGGAGTCCCCCGAGGCGTACGCGGCCCGGATCCTCGCCACCCCCGGTGCGCTGCTGGTGAAGGAGGCGGACCTGGCGCACAACGCCGACCCGGCCCGTCTGGCCGTGCTGGACGGGCCGACCCGCGCACGGCTGACCGGGAAGTACGCGCGGATGCGCGCACTCCTCGGCCTCGTGCCGGGGGAGGGGAGCTCCTAGACGGAGACCTTCTCGCGGCTCTCCGTCCTCCGCTCCCGCCGCTCGCGCTCGTGTGACGCCCGCGCGGCGTCCCGCTTGAACGCCCACTCCATCCTCGGCTCCATCACGAACCGGAACACCCGCCGCACGGGGGCGGTGCACAGCAGCGTCACCAGGACCGCCGCCAGGACGCTCACGGCGATCTCGCCGAGCGGCCGGTGCAGCACGGGGTGCTCGAACCAGCCCCGGTAGTCGCCGGCCTTCGCCACGAAGCCGTGCAGCAGGTAGCCGTAGAGCGTGCCCGCGCCGAGCGCCGTGAACCACGTGCGGCGGCCCGGCACCCAGGCGAAGAAGCAGGCGGTCAGCAGCAGCGAGCAGCCGAACATCGCGAGCACCATGACCGGACCCGCCCACCACGGCGCGCCCAGCTCCTGCGCGGCGTCACGGTGGTAGAACCACGCGGTGTTCATCCGCGGCACCGCCCACCAGCCCACGGCCAGCGCCGCCGCGAACACCGGCACCGCCGCGATCCGCACCGGCCTGCGGCGCACCCTGTGGAAGTGCTCCGGCCGCATGCACAGTCCGAGCACGAAGTACGGCAGGAACTGCAGCACGCGCTGCAGGTCGAGGTCGTCGCCGATCCCGGGGGTGACACTGGCCAGCGCGGCGATGCCGAGGGCCAGCGGCAGCGGGTGCCGCACCGCGTTCCAGATCGGCGTGGTCAGCCGCCACACGAACAGCGCGACCAGGAACCAGGTCAGGTACCAGGGGTCGAGCAGGCTGATCTCCTGCTCGGGGGCGTGGTCGACGACCCGCCGGAACAGGGGATAGGCGGTCTCGAACACGACGTACGGCACGGCGATGCCGGTGATCAGCCGGCGCAGCCGGTCGGGCCGCATGTCGAAGCTGCGCGAGAAGAAGCCGGAGATGATGATGAAGGCCGGCATGTGGAACGTGTACACGACCGTGTACGCCGCCTCCAGGACCCGGCTGTCGCCCTTGAGGGGCTCCCAGGCGTGGCCGACCGCCACCAGCACGATCGCCAGGTACTTGGCGTTGTCGAAGAACGCGTCGCGCTGTCCGCCGGACGGCGCCGGGCGGCCGCCGCGCCCGCTCCCCGTGCGGGGACCGGGCACCCCGGGTGCCGGCGACCGGACCGGGGGGAGCGGCGTTCTGCGGTTGCCGTACGGTCGCTGCGAGTTCGTCACTGACCCTCCCGGCGGGGGCTCGGGGAGGCGGTCGGTGAGCTCGCTGCGCTTGCGGGGGACGAGGCAGCGTGGAACATCTGAGGCACCCTAGCGTTGTCCGCGGGATTTGGTAAAACGCCCGACGTCGTTCTTGGTATTCGAACCGGGTACCCCCGATCGGGGAATGTGTGCGAGATGTCCGGCGTGACGGCCAACACATCCGGAACGCAAGGGCATTGACCGTCGCGCGGGCTCACCTTTCATGATTGTTCCGGACAAAGCCGTGCGTGGGACCGGCAGGTGACTCGGGCACTGTGTCCGTATCCGTCACATATCCTCCGGAACGTCCCACGGATTGCCGGAACGTCTGCGACGGCAATTCGAATTACCTGCGGACGCATTGTGTGGAGACGGAAAGGATCCGGGCGAATTCCCTGGGCGGGCCCCCATCGAATTGCCGTGCGACACGGTGCCGTTGGCCCGTGGGGCCGGTGGTGCGCGGGCGGGGCCGGCCGCACCGGCGCGGATGATGCGTCAGCCACCGCATAGGGCGGCCCTGTTGGTGGCACGATGGTTCTGGCGGGGTGCGCGGGGTCGCGTCGCCCGGGCCGGGGAAGCGGAACCGACCGAGGGTGTGATCAGTTGTGGCCATTTCACTGTCCGTGGTGCTGCTGTTGGCGATCATCCTGGTGGTGCTGCTGAGAGGCGGCTCCATCAAGCCGGGGCCGGCGGTCGTCGCCGTCCTCTTCGGCTTCTTCCTGGCCTCCACCGGCATGGCCGACGACATCCAGCGGTTCCTGGACTCGATAGCCGAGATGATCAACTCGATCAGCTTCTGACCCCGCCCGCCCCGTGCGGAAACGATCCGGGCCGGCCCGGGAGCCGCTCCTCGGCCCGGTCGCCCGGCCCGTCCGGAGCCCGGAAAGCGACCGGGGCCGGGCCGGGGAGCGATCCCCGGCCCGGCCCCGGGCCGTAGAGAGCGGGCGACGGGAATCGAACCCGCGTAGCTAGTTTGGAAGACTAGGGCTCTACCATTGAGCTACGCCCGCACCGAACGCGCCGCGCGTCGGTGACCGCGGCACTGACAGGCATCGTAGCGGGTCGCACGCCCTCGTCGCACACCCCGTTTCCGGCCCGCCCCGGACGCCGCACCGCGCCGCGAAACACAGCGGCCGTTTCGCCCGGGTGCATGTACCCTACGTGTCGCACCAGACGGGGTGTGGCGCAGCTTGGTAGCGCGTCCGCTTTGGGAGCGGAAGGCCGTGGGTTCAAATCCCGCCACCCCGACCAGCCACCTGCCCGCGCACCGGTGATCGCCTTTTGGGTGCCGTAGCCGCTGCCGTTACTATGCAAGCTGCACGCCCTGTGTGTCTCTGAAGTCCTCCGGGCGGCGAATCGGCCGGACCGCTCTGGTCCCGGCAGAACCCGAGAAGTCAGCCACAAGGAGACCGAACCGTGAAGAGCGCCGTGGAGACCCTGAACCCGACCCGGGTTCGGCTCACTGTCGAGGTGCCCTTCGAGGAGCTCAAGGACAGCCTCGACGCGGCGTACAAGAAGATCAACCAGCAGGTCACGGTGAAGGGCTTCCGCAAGGGCAAGGTCCCGGCCCGGGTCATCGACCAGCGCTTCGGCCGCGGTGCGGTGCTGGAGGAGGCCGTCAACGACGCCCTCCCGAAGTTCTACACCGACGCCGTCAACGAGGCCGAGCTGAGCCCGCTGGGCCAGCCCGAGGTCGACATCACGGAGCTGAAGGACGGCGAGACGCTGAACTTCACCGCCGAGGTCGACGTCCGCCCGGCCATCGAGATCCCGGACTACTCCGGCATCGAGGTCGAGGTCGACGCCGTCGAGGTCACCGACGAGGACGTCGAGAAGTCGGTGGAGCAGCTCCGCGAGCGCTTCGCCTCCACCTCCCCGGTGGAGCGCGCCGCCGAGGACGGCGACGTGGTCACCATCGACCTGGAGGCCAAGGTCGACGGCGAGGTCCTCGAGGACGGCGTCGCCAGCGGCGTCTCCTACACCATCGGCTCCGGTGAGCTGCTGGACGGCATCGACGACGCCGTGAAGGGCCTGGAGGCCGGTGGCGAGGCCACCTTCACCTCCGAGCTCAAGGGCGGCTCGGCGGCCGGCAAGGAGGCCGAGGTGACCGTCAAGGTCTCCCAGGTCGCCAAGCGCGAGCTGCCCGAGCTGGACGACGAGTTCGCCCAGCTCGCCTCCGAGTTCGACACCCTCGAGGAGCTCAAGGCCGACAGCCGCAAGCGCCTGGAGAACATGAAGCAGTACGACCAGGCCACGCAGGCCCAGGAGCGCGTCCTGGAGAAGCTGCTCGAGCTGGTCGAGGTCCCGGTCCCCGAGAAGCTGCTCGAGGACGAGATCAACACCCGCAAGCACAACCTCGAGCACCACCAGCTCGGCCAGATGGGCCTCGACCTCGCGAAGTACCTGGAGATCCAGGGCAAGACCGAGGAGGAGTTCGACGCCGAGACCCGTGAGGCCGCGGTCAAGGGCATCAAGACCCAGTTCGTGCTCGACGAGCTGGTCAAGCAGGAGAAGCTCAACGTCAACCAGGACGAGCTGACCGAGCACCTCATGCGCCGTGCCGCCTCCTCCGGCATGTCCCCCGACCAGTTCGCCCAGGCCGTCGTCGAGCAGGGCCAGGTCCCGCTCCTCGTCGGCGAGGTCGCCCGCGGCAAGGCCCTGGCCGCCGTGGTCGAGAAGGCCACGGTCAAGGACACCAACGGCGAGGTCGTCGACCTCGAGGACGAGGACGAGGAGGAGGCCGCCGAGGCCGAGGCCGGGTCCGCCGAGTCCACCGGGGCCGCGGCCGAGGAGAAGACCGAGGACTGAGCCTCGCGGCCACCTCCGACCGACGTACGACGGGCCCCGGGCGATCACCGCCGGGGCCCGTCCGTCGTACCCCCGGGGACCGGTGCCCCGGGGCACCGGGGGTGCCGGTGCGCGGCCCCGCCGCGCGGGCGCGGACGCCCCCACGGCCCGTGGCCGCCCGCAAACCGGACGGGCGCCCCTCTACGCCCCCGGCGAACACCCCGGCTACCGGGATTCCCCGGCGGAGCCCCCGCGTTAGGGTCCATGAATACGAGGGCAGTGGAGTCGCCGGAAGAGACTCCAGCCCGCAGGGAAACGTGAGACGGCCCGGCGCCGTCGTAAGACGAGCAGGTGGATACGTGACGAATCTGATGCCCTCCGCCGCCGGCGAGCCCTCCATCGGTGGTGGCCTCGGTGACCAGGTCTACAACCGGCTGCTCGGTGAGCGGATCATCTTCCTCGGCCAGCCGGTCGACGACGACATCGCCAACAAGATCACCGCACAGCTGCTGCTCCTTGCCTCCGACCCGGAGAAGGACATCTACCTGTACATCAACAGCCCCGGCGGCTCCATCACGGCCGGCATGGCGATCTACGACACCATGCAGTACATCAAGAACGACGTGGTGACGATCGCCATGGGCCTGGCGGCCTCCATGGGCCAGTTCCTGCTGAGCGCCGGCACCCCCGGCAAGCGTTTCGCGCTGCCGAACGCCGAGATCCTGATCCACCAGCCGTCCGCCGGCCTCGCCGGCTCGGCCTCGGACATCAAGATCCACGCCGAGCGGCTGCTGCACACCAAGAAGCGCATGGCCGAGCTCACGGCCCAGCACACCGGCCAGACGGTCGAGCAGATCACCCGCGACTCCGACCGTGACCGCTGGTTCGACGCCTTCGAGGCCAAGGAGTACGGCCTCATCGACGACGTGATCGCCACGGCCGCCGGCATGCCGGGCGGCGGCGGCACCGGGGCCTGAGCGGCCCCACGGGGCCCTCGTGGCCCCGCGGACGCCCCCGGGCCCCTCGGGGACCGGTGAACGCCCCAGCAGCCCCAGCCGACCGCCTCAGCCCCTTTCAGGAGACACCGTGAACCAGTTCCCCGGCAGTGGGATCTACGACCGTACGCACGCCGTGCAGGACATGGGCGCCTCGCAGGGCCGTTACACCGGCCCCTCGGCCGAGTCCCGCTACGTCATCCCGCGCTTCGTCGAGCGCACCTCCCAGGGCATCCGCGAGTACGACCCGTACGCGAAGCTCTTCGAGGAGCGCGTGATCTTCCTCGGCGTGCAGATCGACGACGCCTCCGCCAACGACGTCATGGCGCAGCTGCTGTGCCTGGAGTCGATGGACCCCGACCGGGACATCTCGGTCTACATCAACAGCCCCGGCGGCTCCTTCACCGCGCTCACGGCGATCTACGACACGATGCAGTACGTGAAGCCGGACATCCAGACGGTCTGCATGGGCCAGGCGGCCTCCGCCGCCGCCGTCCTGCTGGCCGCCGGCACGCCCGGCAAGCGCATGGCGCTGCCGAACGCGCGCGTGCTGATCCACCAGCCGTACAGCGAGACCGGCCGCGGCCAGGTCTCCGACCTGGAGATCGCCGCCAACGAGATCCTCCGGATGCGCACGCAGCTGGAGGACATGCTCGCCAAGCACTCCACCCGGCCGATCGAGAAGATCCGCGAGGACATCGAGCGCGACAAGATCCTCACGGCCGAGGACGCGCTGGAGTACGGCCTGATCGACCAGATCATCAGCACCCGGAAGATGGACAACGCCAGCCTGCGCTGACGCGCGGCGGGGTGTAACGTCTGCCGCCCCTTGGCACGGTTTGGCACGGTCCACGTCAAAGTGAACCGTGCCAAGGGGGGCCCGAACGGGGGGCCAGGCAAGGTACCGTCGGACATAAGGCAGCACCAGGAGCCGCCGGACGCCCGCGTCCGCGTCTCCCAGGCGAAGGGGAAGCACACCGTGGCACGCATCGGTGACGGCGGCGATCTGCTCAAGTGCTCGTTCTGCGGCAAGAGCCAGAAGCAGGTCAAGAAGCTCATCGCAGGGCCCGGTGTGTACATCTGCGACGAGTGCATCGACCTCTGCAACGAGATCATCGAGGAAGAACTCGCCGAGACCAGCGAGGTCCGCTGGGAGGAGCTGCCCAAGCCCCGCGAGATCTACGAGTTCCTCGAGGGGTACGTGGTGGGGCAGGAGTCGGCCAAGAAGGCCCTCTCCGTCGCCGTGTACAACCACTACAAGCGCGTCCAGGCCGGCGAGAACGGCGGCGCGCAGGGCCGTGACGACGCCATCGAGCTGGCGAAGTCCAACATCCTCCTGCTGGGCCCCACGGGCTCCGGCAAGACCCTGCTGGCCCAGACCCTCGCCCGCATGCTGAACGTCCCGTTCGCGATCGCCGACGCCACGGCGCTCACCGAGGCGGGGTACGTCGGTGAGGACGTCGAGAACATCCTGCTGAAGCTGATCCAGGCGGCCGACTACGACGTCAAGAAGGCCGAGACGGGGATCATCTACATCGACGAGATCGACAAGGTCGCCCGCAAGAGCGAGAACCCGTCGATCACCCGCGACGTCAGCGGTGAGGGCGTGCAGCAGGCCCTGCTGAAGATCCTCGAGGGCACCACGGCCTCGGTCCCGCCGCAGGGCGGCCGCAAGCACCCGCACCAGGAGTTCATCCAGATCGACACGACGAACGTGCTGTTCATCGTGGGCGGCGCCTTCGCCGGACTGGAGAAGATCATCGAGGGCCGGGCCGGCGCCAAGGGCATCGGCTTCGGCGCGACGATCCGCTCCAAGCGGGAGAGGGAGTCCAAGGACCAGTTCGAGGAGGTCATGCCGGAGGACCTGGTCAAGTTCGGCATGATCCCGGAGTTCATCGGCCGGCTCCCCGTCATCACCAGCGTCCACAACCTGGACCGCGAGGCCCTGCTGCAGATCCTCGTCGAGCCGCGCAACGCACTGGTCAAGCAGTACCAGCGCCTCTTCGAACTCGACGGCGTGGAACTGGACTTCGAGCGCGAGGCGCTGGAGGCCATCGCCGACCAGGCCATCCTGCGCCAGACCGGCGCCCGCGGCCTGCGCGCCATCATGGAGGAGGTCCTCCAGGGCGTGATGTACGAGGTCCCGTCCCGCAAGGACGTCGCCCGCGTGGTCATCACCGCCGACGTGGTCCTCTCCAACGTCAACCCGACCCTGATCCCGCGCGACGCCCGCGGCCGGGGGCCGGGGGAGCAGAAGACGGCGTAGCCGCCCCGCAGCCGACGTGAAAGGGGCCCCGGCACCGGCCGGGGCCCCTTTCGCGCGCACGCGTCGCGTCAGGCCTTGACGCGCACGTCCTTGCGGAACGTGGCGGTGAGCTCGGCGGCCTTCCCCAGGTCGGTGGCCTTGCCCGCCATGGCGTCGGCCAGTTCCATGTGGATGATGACGCCCAGCGTGCTGTGGTCACCCCAGATGCACACCGGCACGCTGAACTCCGACGGCCCGACGGCCGCGTCCCCCGACCCGGCGTCGCCGTTCTTGATCTTCGTCTCCTGGCACTTCAGGACCGCGCCGTCCAGGTCGTCCGGCGTGTAGCCCTTCGGGCTGCCGACGACCTCGCCCTCGGTCTCCTCGTCCTCGGAGGCGTTCTTCTTCATCTCGGCGAACATGGCGTCGACGACCTTCTCCGGGTCGTCGATGTCGCCGTAGACCCCCATGAAGTTGATCATCTTCATGGCGAGCGGGTTGGACTTGTCCCCGGCCTGGTAGCCGGCGTTGACGTCCTTGGCGTTCTTGACGCCGTGCTTCTCGGCGTCCTTGAGGTCGCTCTCGTCGAATCCGCCGCTGTCCGCGGCGTCGCCCTTCTTGTACTCGCCGCCGAGCACGGCCGCGGGCGTGGTCAGCTTGTGCGGGCCGTCGTCCGCGACGTCCGAGCCGCCGCCGCCCCCGCCGATCACGAAGTACGCGCCCACGGCGATGGCCGCGACGACCGCGACCGCGCCGACGATGATGCCGGCCTTCTTGCCGCCGCCGCCCGGGGCGGGGGGCTGGGGCGGCATGCCGTACGGGGCCTGGCCGTAGGGCGGCTGCTGGCCGTACGGCCCGGGCTGCTGGGGCGGGACGCCGGGCTGGCCGGGCTGCTGGGGGTAGCCGTAACCGGGCTGACCGGGCGGAGGGGTCTGCTGGGGGTACCCGTAGCCGGGCTGCGGGGCCTGCGGCTGCTGGCCGTAAGGGCCCGGCTGACCATAGGGGCCGGGCTGCTGGGGCTGCCCGCCGTACGGGCCCGGCTGGTTGTAGCTCATTGCTTGGATTCCCCTTGAATCGCTGGTGTGGTGCCGTCAGGCCTTGACGCGGATCTGCTCGCGGAGCTTGGTGGTGAGGTCGACCGCGGTGTCCTTGCCGACACCCGTGCCGTTGTTGTCGCCGGGCGAGACCATGGCGACCGTGCTGTGGTCGGCCCAGGCGCAGAACCAGTCGGTCGACTCCTTCTTGGTCAGCGCGTTGGTGCTCCTGGTCGACTGGCACTTGGCGACCGCGCCGTCGATCTCCGCCTCCTCGGGGTCGCCGATCAGCTCGGCGTTCTGCATACCGCCCGAGGAACCCGAGGAGCTCTCCTCGACCTGTTCCTGGATGTTCTCGAAGAACTCGTCCAGCGTCGCCTCGGGGTCGGCGATCTCGCCGTAGCCGCCGACCATGGTGATGCCCTTGGCGGTCAGCAGTTCCGCCCGGTCGGGGAAGTCCCCCGCCGTGTTCGGGTCCGTCGGGTCGTAGTCGCCGAAGTCGGCGGTCGACCACTGACCGAGGACGGCGGTGCCGTTCTTGACCCCGTTCTTCGCCATGTCCTTGGCGGTGTCGGAGTCGCTCTCCTCGTCGCCGTCGCCGAAGCGCGCGTAGTCGCCCAGTACCGTCTTCGGCGTGGTGAGCTTGTGCGGGCCGTCGTCCTCCAGGCCGCCCGCGCCGCCGCCCCCGCCGATCACGAAGTACGCGCCCACGGCGATGGCCGCGACGACCGCGACCGCGCCGACGATGATGCCGGCCTTCTTGCCGCCGCCCGGGGCGGGGGGCTGCTGGGGCGGCATGCCGTACGGGGCCTGGCCGTAGGGCGGCTGCTGGCCGTACGGCCCGGGCTGCTGGGGCGGGACGCCGGGCTGGCCGGGCTGCTGGGGGTGGCCGTGGCCGGGCTGACCGGGCGGGGGAGCCTGCTGGGGGTACCCGTAGCCGGGCTGACCGGGCGGGGGAGTCTGCTGGGGGTACCCGTAGCCGGGCTGCGGGGCCTGCGGCGGCCGGCCGTAAGGACCCGGCCGGCCGTACGGACCCGGCTGCTGGGGTTGTCCCCCGTACGGGCCCGGCTGGTCGTAGCTCATTGCGGAGTTCCCCCTCCAGATGCTTATGCGTTGCTGACATCCTGACTCAGGAGGGAAGCGTTCAGGCGGGCGGGGGGTCGCACCGTTACAAGGAAACGCGTTTCGGTACAGGCTCGTGACGCCTCTAAACTGAGCCCCGTGACCGAGAACGCTCAGCAGCAGCCACCAGCGCCCACCACCGAACTGCCGACCCAGTACGCGCCGGCCGACGTAGAGGGGCCGCTGTACGAGCGCTGGGTGGAACGCGGTTACTTCGAGGCGGACGCGGGGAGCGACAAGCCGCCGTTCACCGTCGTCATCCCCCCGCCGAACGTCACCGGCAGCCTGCACCTCGGGCACGCCTTCGAGCACACGATCATCGACGCCCTGACCCGCCGCAAGCGGATGCAGGGCTTCGAGACGCTGTGGCAGCCCGGCATGGACCACGCCGGCATCGCCACGCAGAACGTCGTCGAGCGGGAGCTGGCCAAGGAGGGCAAGTCCCGCCACGACCTCGGCCGTGAGGCGTTCGTCGAGCGGGTGTGGCAGTGGAAGGGCGAGTCCGGCGGGCAGATCTCCGGCCAGATGCGCCGCCTCGGCGACGGCGTCGCCTGGTCGCGTGAGCGCTTCACCATGGACGAGGGCCTGTCCCAGGCCGTCCAGACCATCTTCAAGCGGCTCTACGACGACGAGCTGATCTACCGTGCCGAGCGCATCATCAACTGGTGCCCGCGCTGTCTGACCGCGATCTCCGACATCGAGGTCAACTACCAGGACGACGACGGCGAGCTCGTCTCCATGACGTACGGCGACGGGGACGACACCATCGTCGTCGCCACGACCCGTGCCGAGACGATGCTCGGGGACACGGCCGTCGCCGTCCACCCCGAGGACGAGCGCTACAAGCACCTGGTCGGCAAGCTCGTCAAGCTGCCGCTGACCGACCGCTCCATCCCGGTCGTCGCGGACGAGCACGTCGACCCCGAGTTCGGCACGGGCGCCGTCAAGGTGACCCCGGCCCACGACCCGAACGACTTCGAGATCGGCCGGCGGCACGACCTGCCGTCCATCACCGTGATGGACGAGCACGCCGTCATCACCGCCCACGGCCCCTTCCAGGGCCTGGACCGCCTGGAGGCCCGCTCCGCCATCGTCGCCGCGCTGCGCGCCGAGGGCCGGATCGTCGCCGAGAAGCGGCCGTACGTCCACTCGGTCGGCCACTGCTCGCGCTGCAGGACCACCGTCGAGCCGCGGCTGTCCATGCAGTGGTGGGTCAAGGTCGGCCCGCTGGCGAAGGCGGCCGGTGACGCCGTCCGCGACGGCCGCGTCAAGATCCACCCGCAGGAGATGGAGAAGCGGTACTTCGACTGGGTCGACAACCTCCACGACTGGTGCATCTCGCGGCAGTTGTGGTGGGGCCACCGCATCCCGGTCTGGTACGGGCCGGACGGCGAGGTGGTCTGCGTCGGACCGGACGACGAGCCGCCGACCGGTGAGGGCTGGCACCAGGACACCGACGTCCTCGACACCTGGTTCTCCTCGGGCCTGTGGCCGTTCTCCACGCTGGGCTGGCCCGAACGGACCGAGTCGCTCGCGAAGTTCTACCCGAACTCCGTCCTGGTCACCGGCTACGACATCCTCTTCTTCTGGGTCGCCCGGATGATGATGTTCGGTCTGTACGCGATGGACGGCACCCCGCCGTTCCACACCATCGCCCTGCACGGCATGGTCCGCGACCAGTTCGGCAAGAAGATGTCGAAGTCCTTCGGCAACGCGGTCAACCCGCTGGACTGGATGGACAAGTACGGCAGCGACGCGCTGAGGTTCACGCTCGCCCGCGGCGCCAACCCCGGCGTCGACGTGCCGATCGGCGAGGACTGGGTCCAGGGCTCGCGCAACTTCGCCAACAAGATCTGGAACGCGACGCGTTTCGCGCTGATGAACGGCGCGACGGTCGAGGGCCCGCTGCCGGACGCCTCGAGGATGTCGCCGACCGACCGCTGGATCCTGTCCCGGCTGAACTCGGTCGTCGCCGAGGTCGACGCGCACTACGACGACTTCCAGTTCGCCAAGCTGTCGGACGCGCTGTTCCACTTCGCGTGGGACGAGGTCTTCGACTGGTACGTCGAGCTGTCCAAGACGACGTTCCAGGCGGGCGGGGAGCCGGCCGAGGTCAGCAAGCGGGTCCTCGGCGAGGTCCTCGACGTCACGCTGCGGCTGCTGCACCCGATCGTCCCGTTCGTCACCGAGACGCTGTGGACGACGCTGACCGGGGGCGAGTCGGTGGTCATCGCCGACTGGCCGTCCGACAGCGGTTTCCGGGACGCGGACGCCGAGCGGGAGATCGGGACGCTCCAGTCGGTGATCACCGAGGTCCGCCGCTTCCGTGCCGACCAGGGACTCCAGCCGGGCCAGCGGGTTCCGGCCCGCCTGACGCTCGGCGGGACGGCGCTCGCCGCGCACGAGCCGGCCATCCGCCAGCTGCTGCGCCTCCAGCCGGAGGGGGAGTCCTTCACGGCCACGGCGACGCTGCCGGTCGCGGGGGTCGAGGTCGCGCTGGACCTGTCCGGGGTGATCGACGTCGCCGCGGAGCGCAAGCGGCTGGCCAAGGACCTCGCGGCCGCGGAGAAGGAGAAGGCGCAGGCGACGGCGAAGCTCGGCAACGAGGCGTTCCTGTCGAAGGCGCCGGACCACGTGGTGGACAAGATCCGTGGCCGTCTGGCCAAGGCGGACGAGGACATCACCCGCATCCGGTCCCAGCTCGACCGCCTGCCCCCGGCGTAACGTCCTCCCGCCGCCGCGGGCGGCCGTGCCCCGTGCCCCAAGGGCCTGGGGGCGCCCCCGGGGCGGCACGGGTGGGCGCAGCAGTACCCCGCAAGCGCGGGTGAGCGGGACGACCGACCGAGGCCCCCCGAGCCGGACGGCTCCGGGGGTCCTCGGCTGTCCGGGGCGGGGCGCGCGGTTCGGCGCCGACCAGGTGCCTCCCCACTCCCGACTTCGCTCGAGCGGGAGGCGCCCCCACCGGCCACCCGTGCCGCCCCGGCGGCACGAGTGCCCGCAGGGGCGGGTACGTAGACTGGTCTGCGTGAGTGAGCTCCCCCCGAACGACGACGGTTCCTTCGACGAGATCGTCGCCGCCGAGACCGACCGCGACCCCGACCTCGCGGTGATCGAGGCCGGCAGCCGCACCCTGCGCACCCAGGGCGGCCCGCCCCAGGCGGACGTGCCCGCGCGCCCGGCCGACCCCGAGGTCGACAAGGCCCTGCGCGAGGTCGAGGCGGAACTCGCCACCCGGTGGGGCGAGACCAAGCTCGAGCCCTCCGTCGCCCGCATCTCCGCGCTGATGGACGTGCTCGGCGAGCCCCAGCGCTCGTACCCCTCGATCCACATCACCGGCACCAACGGCAAGACCTCCACCGCCCGCATGATCGAGGCCCTGCTCGGCGCCTTCGAGCTGCGCACCGGGCGGTACACCTCGCCGCACGTCCAGTCGATCACCGAGCGGATCAGTCTCGACGGCGCGCCGGTCTCCGCCGAGCGGTTCATCGAGACGTACCGGGACATCGCGCCGTACGTCGAGATGGTCGACGCGCAGCAGGAGTACCGGCTGTCGTTCTTCGAGGTGCTCACCGGCATGGCGTACGCCGCCTTCGCCGACGCGCCCGTGGACGTGGCGGTCGTCGAGGTCGGCATGGGCGGCAGCTGGGACGCGACGAACGTGATCGACGCCGGCGTCGCCGTGGTGACGCCCATCGACCTGGACCACACCGACCGGCTCGGCACCACGCCCGCCGAGATCGCCGGCGAGAAGGCCGGCATCGTCAAGCGCGACGCCACGGTGATCATGGCGCAGCAGCCGGTGGACGCCGCGCAGGTGCTGCTGAAGAAGGCCGTCGAGGTGGACGCGACGGTGGCCCGGGAGGGTCTGGAGTTCGGGGTCGTGACCCGGCAGGTCGCCGTCGGCGGCCAGCTGGTGACGCTGCGCGGACTCGGCGGCGAGTACCCCGAGGTGTACCTGCCGCTGCACGGCGAGCACCAGGCGCACAACGCGGCCGTGGCGCTCGCCGCCGTGGAGGCGTTCTTCGGCGTCGGCGCGCAGCACGCCCGGCCGCTCGACATCGACACCGTGCGCAAGGCGTTCGCCGCCGTCGCCTCCCCGGGCCGGCTGGAGGTCGTACGGCGTTCGCCGACCGTCGTCCTGGACGCCGCCCACAACCCGGCCGGCGCGCGGGCGGCGGCGGCGGCCATCGGGGAGGCCTTCCAGTTCAGCCGGCTCATCGGCGTCGTCGGCGCGAGCGGCGACAAGGACGTGCGGGGACTGCTGGAGGAGTTCGAGCCGGTCTTCGCCGAGGTCGTCGTCACCCGGAACAGCAGCCACCGCGCGATGGACGCCGACGAGCTGGCGGCCGTCGCCGTCGAGGTGTTCGGCGAGGACCGCGTCCAGGTCGAGCCGCGGCTGCCCGACGCCCTGGAGGCCGCGATCACCCTGGCCGAGGAGGAGGGCGAGTTCGCGGGCGGCGGGGTGCTCGTCACCGGTTCCGTGATCACCGTCGGCGAGGCCCGACTGCTCCTGGGGAGGGGCTGAGATCCCGTGCGTACGCTCTGCGCGTCGACCCTGATCGGCGAGTTCTTCATCATCGGCTTCGCCGGACTGGTCGCGATGAAGGACGCCGACCTGTCCACCGGCACGGTGTGGACGGTCTGCGGCATCGCGATGTTCCTGTCCGTGGCCCTGTGCGGGGCGATCACGCGGCCCGGCGGGGTGGCCCTCGGCTGGGCGCTGCAGATCGCCCTGGTCGCCTCCGGCGTCTTCGTCCCGATGATGTTCTTCATGGGCGCGCTCTTCGCGCTGCTGTGGTGGGCCTCCGTGCACTTCGGGAGGAAGGTCGACGAGGCGAAGGCGAGGTTCGCGGCGCAGCAGCGGGCGTGACGGGGCGCGGCCGGTGCCGGCCGTCCTCCCGCCCGGCCCGTCGCCGGTCGTGCGCCCCGCCGCCACGGCGGCCGGGGCCGGTCCGGGTGCCGGCCCGGCCGTCCCACCGGGTAGCCTCAGGTCATTGACTTCCTGGCCTGCAAGGAGCCGCACACCATGACCCAGCGCACCCTCGTCCTCCTGAAGCCGGACGCCGTCCGCCGCTCACTGGTCGGCGAGATCATCAGCCGTATCGAGCGCAAGGCCGGCTGGCGGATCGTGGCGCTGGAGCTGCGCACCCTGGACCGTGCCACCCTGGAGCAGCACTACGCGGAGCACGTCGGCCGCCCGTTCTACGAGCCGCTGGTGGAGTTCATGGCCTCCGGACCGGTCGTGGCGATGATCGTCGAGGGCGAGCGGGTCATCGAGGGGGTGCGCCAACTGGCCGGTCCCACCGACCCGATCGCCGCCGCGCCGGGCTCGATCCGCGGCGACTTCGGTGTGATCGTCCGGGAGAACCTGATCCACGCCTCCGACTCCGAGGAGTCCGCCGAGCGCGAGGTGAAGATCTTCTTCCCGGGGCGCGCGTAACATGCGAGCATAACGATCACGTCGCGGCGGCGGCCGGCGCGTTTGCCGTCCGTCGGACGGTCTGGGGGCTTTGCCCCCGGACCGTTTCTGGCATATGCGCGGCGTTCGGGGGAACGGATGCCCCCGATGGACCGTCTCCACAAGCAGCGGAAGACGCCATCTGATGACAATGGCGGAGACCCTCGCACGGTGTCCGCGAAGGCGCGTCTACCATGGAAGCCTTCACGTCACCGCACCCACCTCGCCGACCTGAAAAGCCCTCAAAAGCTCGTGGGAAGGCCAGACGAATCCTGATGGGGAACTCAATGTCGTTCATCGGCCGTGACATGGCTGTCGACCTCGGGACCGCCAACACGCTGGTGTACGTCAGGGGTCGCGGGATCGTACTCAACGAGCCGTCCGTCGTCGCGATCAACACCAACACCGGCGGCATCCTCGCGGTCGGCGCCGAGGCGAAGAAGATGATCGGACGCACGCCCGGCAACATCGTCGCCGTGCGTCCGCTGAAGGACGGCGTGATCGCCGACTTCGAGATCACCGAGCGGATGCTCCGCTACTTCATCCTGAAGATCCACAAGCGGCGCTACCTGGCTCGTCCGCGGGTCGTCGTCTGCGTGCCCTCGGGCATCACGGGCGTCGAGCGCCGCGCCGTCATCGAGGCGTCGTCCCAGGCCGGCGCCCGTCAGGTGCACATCATCGAGGAGCCCATGGCCGCGGCCATCGGCTCCGGGCTGCCGGTCCACGAGGCCACCGGCAACATGGTGGTGGACATCGGCGGCGGCACCACGGAGGTCGCGGTCATCTCCCTCGGCGGCATCGTCACCGCCCAGTCCATCCGCGTCGCGGGTGACGAGCTGGACAACGCGATCATCCAGCACATCAAGAAGGAGTACTCCCTCCTGCTGGGCGAGCGGACGGCCGAACAGATCAAGATCACGATCGGTTCGGCGTACGACCTCGACACCGACGAGCACACCGAGATCCGCGGCCGCGACCTCGTGTCCGGACTGCCGAAGACCGTGGTGATCTCCGCCGCCGAGGTGCGCAAGGCGATCGAGGAACCGGTCAACGCCATCGTGGACGCCGTCAAGACGACCCTGGACAAGTGCCCGCCGGAGCTGTCCGGCGACATCATGGACCGGGGCATCGTCCTGACCGGCGGCGGGGCCCTGCTGCGCGGCCTCGACGAGCGGCTGCGCCGGGAGACGGGCATGCCGATCCACATCGCCGAGGACCCGCTGGACAGCGTGGCGCTCGGTTCCGGCAAGTGCGTCGAGGAGTTCGAGGCGCTTCAGCAGGTGCTCGACGCCCAGCCGCGCAGATGACGCACCCCTTCGATTCCGCCGTACGGGACGACCGCTCTCCGTACGGCGGATCGTTGATATAGAGGCACGAGATCCCCCCGCACAACGTCTCGACACGGCTTCGACGCACCCGCGACACACCTGAACAGACCCCCCCACCTCATACCCGTTCTCGACGAGGAAGGCACGGCCGCCGCACGTGAGGGACACACGAGAGAGCCGGCTGCTCCTGGTGCTGCTGATCGCCATCGCGTTCGCACTGATCACGGTGGACATCCGCGGCGGGGAGGATTCACCGGTCGACGGTGCCCGACAGGCAGCGGCGACCGTCTTCGGCCCGATCGAGAACGGCGTGTCCGGCGCGGTCGACCCGATCGGCAACGCCGTCTCCGCCGTCCGCGAGTCCGGCGACCGGCACGACCGGCTCGCCGAACTGGAGCGCGAGAACGCCGCGCTCAAGGCCGAACTCGGCAGCGACGACCGCAGCCGCAGCCGCCTCAAGCAGCTCGACAAGCTGCTCAAGGTCTCCGGCCAGGGCCAGTACGGCATCAAGGGCGCCCAGGTCATCGCCATAGGAGCCGCCCAGGGCTTCTCCTGGACCATCACCATCGACGCCGGCGCCGACGACGGCATCGAACGCGACATGACCGTCCTCAACGGCGACGGACTCGTCGGCCGCGTCACCACCGTCGGCCCGCACACCGCCACCGTGCTGCTCGCCACCGACCCCGACTTCACCGTCGGCACCCGCATGGAGGGCAGCGACGAACTCGGCTTCGCCTCCGGCCAGGGCGACCGCCCGCTGCGCGTCGAACTCCTCAACGGCAAGGCCGAGATCAAGAAGGGCGACCGTCTGGTCACCTTCGGCTCCCAGGCCGACAAGCCGTTCGTGCCCGGCGTCCCGGTCGGTGTCGTCTCCCGCGTCGACCCCTCCGGCGGCGACCTCACCCGCACCCTCTCCGTCACGCCGTTCGTCAGCTTCAGCAAGCTCGACGTCGTCGGCGTCGTCGTCCAGGCCCCGAAGAAGGACCCGCGCGACACGGTGCTGCCCAGGAAGCCGAAGCCGACCCCCACGCCGACCGTGACGGTGACCGTCACGCCCCCCGCCCCCGCCGACGGCCTCAACCAGCAAGAGCAGTAGGAGCTGTCACCCCATGCGCGTCAACCGGATCCTGCTCTCCAGCTCGCTGATCGTCGTCGCCCTGGTGATCCAGGTGAGCGTCCTCGCCCGCCTCCACCTCCCGGGCGCCGTCCCCGACCTGCTGCTGCTCACCGTCCTCGGCCTCGCCCTGGTCTACGGCCACGTCGGCGGCGCCCTGGTCGGCTTCGCCGCCGGACTCCTCGCCGACCTCGCCCCGCCCGCCGACCACGCCGCCGGCCGCTACGCCCTGGTGCTGTGCGTCATCGGCTACCTCGCCGGACTCGTCAAGCCCGAGAGCGGCCAGGTGAAATCGGCGACCGGCCCGATGGTCGTGGTCGTCGCCGCCGCCCTCGGCTCCACCCTGCTCTACGCCGGTGTCGGCGCCCTCGTCGGCGACACCGCCGCCCGCCACGTCGGCCTCGGCGGACTGCTGTTCACCGCCGCCCTGTACGACCTGCTGCTCGCGCCGTTCGTGGTCCCCGGCGTCATGGCCCTGGCCCGGCGCGCCGAGAACGACCCGCTCGCCGAGACCAGCCCCGGCAAGTCCGGCGACGTCGCCTCGGGCTGGATCTCCGGCGGCACCGGACTGCGCATCGGCGGGCAGCGGGGCGGACTGCGGGCCAAGGCGGCCCGCGCCCGGGTGGCCCGCGCCGGGCGCATCAAGGGGGTCAAGCGCCTGTGACCCCGCACCACTTCACCAGAACGAGTGAAAGACGGCGGAACGCCGGGGCACGGCCCGGCCGTTCAGCACACGTACCCGCACCCGCGTACGCGCTCTGAGAGGAGGAAGCCGCGTGACCAACATCCCCGAGACCGGCCGCAGCCCGCGGGTCCAGATCCGGCTCGTCGTCATCCAGGTCCTCGTCATCTCCCTCCTCGGCACCCTCGGCGGACGCCTGTGGTACCTCCAGATCCGCGAGGGCGACCAGTACGCCAAGGAGGCCTCCGGCAACCACGTCCAGCAGGTCGTCCAGCCCGCGGTCCGCGGCTCCATCCTGGACGCCCGCGGAGTCCCCCTCGCCGACAACGAGACCCGCCTGGTCGTCTCCGCCTCCCGCACCGAGCTGCTGAAGATGAAGGACGACGGCAAGGCGGTCCTCACCAAACTCGCCGGCGTCCTCGGCATGAAGGCCGAAGAGGTCGTCCAGAAGGTCCGCCTCTGTGACGCCAAGACCCCCCAGCCCTGCTGGAACGGCTCGCCGTACCAGCCCATCCCCATCACCGACGAGGCCACCGCCAAGCAGGCCCTGCAGATCCGCGAACGCGCCGAGGACTTCCCCGGCATCACCGCCGAACCGCAGGCCCTGCGCCGCTACCCGAGCCCCGGCAAGGCCAACACCGCCCAGGTCCTCGGCTACCTCTCGCCCGTCACCGACGAGGAGATCCAGAAGGCCGAGGACACCAGCTCGCCCTACCTGCGCTCCGACATGGTCGGCCGCTCCGGCCTCGAGCGCCAG
Organism: Streptomyces sp. NPDC126497; assembly: GCF_040302425.1. Lineage (NCBI taxonomy): Bacteria > Bacillati > Actinomycetota > Actinomycetes > Kitasatosporales > Streptomycetaceae > Streptomyces > Streptomyces sp. NPDC126497. The sequence continues at coordinate 12,093 of NZ_JBEORT010000074.1, read as the reverse complement.
TACGACAAGCAGCTGCGCGGCAAGGCCGGCGTCACCCGCTACGAGGTCGACAACCTCGGCCGCGTCATCGGCGAGGCGAAGGCCGACCCCGCCCAGCCCGGCGCCAACCTCGTCACCAGCATCGACTCCCGCGTCCAGCGCATCGCCGAGTACGAGCTGAACGAGGCGATGAAGGACGCCCGCGACCAGCACGACCGCAACACCAACCGCAACTACGAGGCCGACTCCGGCGCCGTCGTCGTCATGGAGGCCAAGACCGGCCGCGTCGTCGCCATGGCCTCCAACCCGACCTACGACCCCAACGCCTGGGTCGGCGGCATCTCCGCCAAGGACTACGCCGCCCTCACCGGAAAGAAGTCCAACTACCCGCTGCTCAACCGCGCCATCCAGGGCCAGTCGGCACCCGGCTCCATCTTCAAGGTGATCCCCACGGCCGCCGCCATACAGGCCGGCTACTCCTTCGAAGGCCCCTACAACTGCTCCAGCTCGTACTCCATCGGCGGACAGGTCTTCAAGAACTTCGAGTCCCAGAACCACGGCCCGATCAGCCTCGGCCGCGCCCTGGAGGTGTCCTGCGACACCGTCTTCTACTCCCTCGCCCACGAGGAGTGGAAGCGCGACGGCGGCAACAAGCCGAAGAAGAACGCCCACGACTGGTTCTACAAGACCGCCCACCAGTTCGGCCTCGGCGAGGAGACCGGCATCGACCTGCCCAACGAGGTCACCGGCCGCGTCCCCGACCGCCAGTGGAAGCTGGACTACTGGACGGCCAACAAGGACGCCTGGTGCAAGTACGGGAAGAAGGACGGCACCTACGCGGAGAAGATCGCCTACGAGAACTGCCTCGAAGGCAACCGGCTGCGCGCGGGTGACTCCGTCAACTACTCCATCGGCCAGGGCGACACGCTCGTCACCCCCATCCAGATGGCCACCATCTACGCGGCCATCTCCAACGGCGGCACCCTCTACCACCCCACCGTCGGCAAGGCCGTCATCAGCCCCGACGGCAAGACCGTCACGGAGATCGAGCCCAAGGCGCACGGCAAGCTGCCGACGTCGAAGAAGACGCTCGCCCAGATAGACGAAGCCCTCGAAGGAGTCGCCACCCGCGGTACGGCCGCCTGGCGATTCGGGGGCTGGCCACAGGACGAGATCCCGATGCACGCCAAGACCGGTACCGCCGAGGTCTACGGCAAGCAGACCACCTCGTGGTTCGCCACGTACACCAAGGACTACTCGATCGTCATGACGATCTCCCAGGGCGGTACCGGCTCCGGTGCCTCGGCCCCCGCCGTGCGCAACATCTACAACGCCCTCTACGGCGTCTCCGAGGACGGCGAGATCGACAAGAAGAAGGCGCTGCTGTCCACGCCGCAGAAGAACCTCCCCAAGGTCCGCACGGACGGCACCATCACCTCCCCGAAGGTCTCCAAGGACCCCGCCAAGGACCGGGTGTCCCCCTCCCCCGACGCCCGGGCCACCACCCCGCAGGGCGACGACCCCGCCGACCCGCAGCAGGCCGGCACGGTCCCCTCACCGGAGATGGGCAACCGCCAGACCCGCCGCCACCGACGACGACGCGGCACCACCGGCACCGGAAAGGGACTCCGGAGGACAGCGTCATGACCGGCGGAGTCAACAGCTTCCAGGTCTCCGGATACGGACCGGAGCGGGCCGGCTGGACGCGGGTCTTCGCCCGCGACTCCCTGGCCCGGCGCCTCGACTGGCCGATACTGTTCTCGGCGCTCGCCCTGTCCCTGCTGGGCTCGCTCCTGGTCTACTCGGCCACCCGCAACCGCACCGAACTCAACCAGGGCGACCCCTACTACTTCCTGGTCCGGCACTGGCTCAACACCGGCATCGGGGTGGCCCTGATGATCGGCACCGTCTGGCTCGGCCACCGCGCCCTGCGCACGGCCGTGCCCCTGCTGTACGGCGCCTCCGTCTTCCTGATCCTGCTGGTGCTCACCCCCCTGGGCTCCACCATCAACGGCGCCCACTCCTGGATCAAGCTCCCCGGCGGCTTCTCCCTCCAGCCCTCCGAGTTCGTGAAGATCACGATCATCCTGGGCATGGCGATGCTGCTCGCCGCCCGCGTCGACGCCGGCGACAAACCCCACCCCGACCACCGCACGGTCCTCCAGGCCCTCGGCCTGGCCGTCGTCCCCATGCTGATCGTGATGCTCATGCCCGACCTCGGGTCGGTCATGGTCATGGTCATCATCGTGCTCGGGGTCCTGCTCGCCTCCGGCGCCTCCAACCGCTGGATCTTCGGCCTGCTCGGCGCCGGAGCGGCCGGCGCGATCACCGTCTGGCAGCTCGGCATCCTCGACGAGTACCAGATCAACCGCTTCGCCGCCTTCGCCAACCCCGAACTCGACCCCGCCGGCGTCGGCTACAACACCAACCAGGCCCGCATCGCCATCGGCTCCGGCGGACTGACCGGCTCCGGCCTCTTCCACGGCTCCCAGACCACCGGCCAGTTCGTCCCCGAACAGCAGACCGACTTCGTCTTCACCGTCGCCGGCGAGGAACTCGGCTTCGTCGGCGGCGCACTGATCATCGGCCTGCTCGGCATCATCCTCTGGCGCGCCTGCCGCATCGCCCGCGACACCACCGACCTCTACGGCACGATCGTCGCCGCCGGCGTCGTCGCCTGGTTCGCCTTCCAGTCCTTCGAGAACATCGGCATGACCCTCGGCATCATGCCCGTCACCGGCCTCCCCCTGCCGTTCGTCTCCTACGGCGGCTCCTCCATGTTCGCCGTATGGCTGGCCGTGGGCCTGCTGCAGTCCATCCGGGTGCAACGGCCGATGTCCGCGTGAACCGCCAGGGGCGCACGACGGCGGCGCACCGCCGCCGCGCGCCCCTGACGACTAGATCCGCCCATCACGGATAGATACACCTCATGGCGGACACCAAGCGCGAGATCGAGCGAAAGTACCAGTCCGACGGCAGCGGTCTGCCCGACCTGACGCGCGTCCCCGGCGTGGCCACCGTCCTCGACAAGGGCGTCACCCACCTCGACGCCACCTACCACGACACCGCCGACCAGCGCCTCGCCGCCGCCTCCGTCACCCTGCGCCGCCGCACCGGCGGCTCCGACGCCGGCTGGCACCTGAAGTTCCCCGTCGCCCCCGGAGCGCGCGACGAGATCCGCGCCCCCCTCTCCGACACCCTCCCGGACGAACTCGCCGCCCTCGTCCGCTCCCGCGTCCGCGACCGCGACCTGCTGCCCGTCGTCCGGCTGCGCTCCGACCGCGACGTACGCCACCTGGCGGACGCCGACGGCCGGCTGCTCGCCGAGGTCAGCGTCGACACCGTCCACGCCGAACGCCTCACCGGCGACGGCGGCACCGCCCGGTGGACCGAGATCGAGGTCGAGCTCGCCGACGACGGCGACCCCGCCTTCCTCGACAAGGTCGAGAAACGCCTGCGCAAGGCCGGCATACACCCCGCCTCCTCGGCCTCCAAACTGGCCAGGGCACTGGCCGAGACCGCACCGGACACCACGGCCACCACGGCGCCGGAGGCACCCGCCACGGCACCCGAAGCGGCCCCGCGGCACAAGCGCAGGCCACGACCGGCCGGAAAACCCGTCACCGCCGGCGACCACGTCCTCGCCTACGTCCGCGCCCAGCGCGACGCCCTCGTCGAACTCGACCCCGCCGTACGCCAGGACGTCCCCGACTCCGTGCACCGCATGAGGGTCGCCACCCGCCGCCTGCGCAGCACCTTCCGCACCTTCCGCCCCGTCCTCGACCGCGAGGCCACCGACCCCGTCGGTGACGACCTGAAATGGCTGGCCACGGAGCTGGGCCTGGACCGCGACCAGGAAGTGCTCGCCGAACGCCTCCGCTCCTCCCTCGCCGCCCTGCCCGACACCCTCGTCGCCGGCCCCGTCGGCCACCGGCTCACCACCTGGGCCGAGACCCGCCACGCCGGAGCCCACGGCCGCCTCACCGGCATCCTCGACTCCCGCAGGTACCTCACCCTCCTCGACACCCTGGACGCCCTGCTCGCCGACCCGCCCCTGCGCAAGAAAGCCGGCGCCGAGCCGGACAAGGTCCTCACCAAGGCCGTGCGCAAGAACCTCGACAAACTCACCGGCCTCGTCACCCACGCCCTCGACCTCCCACCCGGCACCGACCGCGACGTCGTCCTGCACGAGGCCCGCAAGAAGACCAAGCGCACCCGCTACGCCGCCGAGGCCGCCGCCCCCGCACTCGGCCGGCCGGCGGACGACCTCGTCACGGCCATGAAGGCGCTCCAGAACCTGCTCGGCGACCACCAGGACAGCGTCATGGCCCGCAAGACCCTCCGCGAGCTCGCCGCCGTCGCCCACGCGGCGGGCGAGAGCGCCTTCACCTACGGCGTCCTCCACGCCCGCGAGGAACGCCGCGCGGAACTCGCCGAGGCCGCCCTCCCCGAGGCCTGGACGACGATCACCGAGGACCTCCGGCCCTGGACGACGTAGGGAACACCCCTCCGGCCGCGTTACGCTGAATGGTCACCCCACTCAGCACACAAAGGTTCGCGAGATGCCTGCCGAAGCCGCCGAGTCTGTGTTCCCGCAGCTCGAAGCTCTGCTCCCGCATGTGCAGAAGCCGATCCAGTACGTCGGCGGAGAGCTCAACTCCACGGTCAAGCCGTGGGACAGCTGCGACGTCCGCTGGGCGCTCATGTACCCCGACGCCTACGAGGTCGGACTGCCCAACCAGGGCGTCATGATCCTCTACGAGGTCCTCAACGAACAGGACGGCGTCCTCGCCGAGCGCACCTACAGCGTCTGGCCGGACCTCGAGGCGCTGATGCGGGAGCACGACGTCCCGCAGTTCACGGTCGACAGCCACCGCCCGGTGAAGGCCTTCGACGTGTTCGGCCTGAGCTTCTCCACCGAGCTCGGCTACACCAACATGCTCACCGCCCTGGACCTGGCCGGCATCCCCCTGGAGGCCAGGGACCGCGGCCTCGACGACCCGATCGTCATGGCCGGCGGCCACGCCGCCTTCAACCCCGAGCCGATCGCCGACTTCATCGACTGCGCGGTCATCGGCGACGGCGAGCAGGCCGTCCTGGAGGTCACGCGGATCATCCGCGCCTGGAAGGAGGAGGGCCGCCCCGGCGGCCGCGAGGAACTCCTCTTCCGCCTGGCGAGGACCGGCGGGGTGTACGTCCCCGGCTTCTACGACGTCGAGTACCTCCCCGACGGCCGCATCGCCCGCGTCGTGCCGAACAGGTCGGGCGTGCCGTGGCGCGTCTCCAAGCACACCGTGATGGACCTCGACGAGTGGCCCTACCCCAAGCAGCCCCTCGTCCCGCTCGCCGAGACCGTCCACGAGCGCATGTCCGTGGAGATCTTCCGCGGCTGCACCCGCGGCTGCCGCTTCTGCCAGGCCGGCATGATCACCCGCCCGGTCCGCGAGCGCTCCATCACCGGCATCGGCGAGATGGTCGACAAGGGCCTGAAGGCCACGGGCTTCGAGGAGGTGGGCCTGCTCTCCCTCTCCTCCGCCGACCACTCGGAGATCGGCGACATCGCCAAGGGCCTCGCCGACCGCTACGAGGAAGACAAGATCGGCCTCTCCCTCCCCTCCACCCGCGTCGACGCCTTCAACATCGACCTGGCCAACGAGCTGACCCGCAACGGCCGCCGCTCGGGCCTCACCTTCGCCCCCGAGGGCGGCTCGGAACGCATCCGCAAGGTCATCAACAAGATGGTCTCCGAGGACGACCTCATCCGGACCGTCGCCACCGCCTACGGCAACGGCTGGCGCCAGGTGAAGCTGTACTTCATGTGCGGCCTGCCCACCGAGACCGACGACGACGTCCTCCAGATCGCCGACATGGCCACCCGTGTGATCGCCAAGGGACGCGAGGTCTCCGGCTCCAACGACATCCGCTGCACGGTCTCCATCGGCGGGTTCGTCCCCAAGCCGCACACCCCCTTCCAGTGGGCCCCGCAGCTCTCCGCCGAGGAGACGGACGAGCGCCTCGGCAAGCTCCGCGACAGGATCCGCGGCGACAAGAAGTACGGCCGCTCCATCGGCTTCCGCTACCACGACGGCAAGCCCGGCATCGTCGAGGGCCTGCTCTCCCGCGGCGACCGCCGCGTCGGCGCGGTCATCCGCGCGGTCTACGAGGACGGCGGCCGCTTCGACGGCTGGCGCGAGCACTTCTCGTACGACCGCTGGATGAACTGCGCGGACAAGGCGCTGGCCCCCTTCGGCGTCGACGTCGACTGGTACACCACCCGCGAGCGCTCCTACGAGGAGGTCCTGCCCTGGGACCACCTCGACTCCGGCCTCGACAAGGACTGGCTCTGGGAGGACTGGCAGGACGCCCTCGACGAGACGGAGGTCGAGGACTGCCGCTGGACCCCGTGCTTCGACTGCGGCGTGTGCCCGCAGATGGACACGGCCATACAAATCGGCCCGACCGGCAAGAAGCTGCTCCCGCTCGCGGTCAAGAACTCCGCGCCGGCGCCGAGCGGTCATTCTCACTGACGTGAGCGAGGCACTCGATCGGGTGATCGAGGCCCCGGAGGTGGGTGAGGGCGAGGTGGCCGCCGTGCCGTGCGCGGCCGATGGGGCACGACCTCGTCCTCCTCGCCCGGGTCGGCCTGGCCGCCCTCGCTTCCGCGCGTCACCCGGCAGCCCTGCTTCGGGCCGTCTGGTCACGGACTTCCGTCACCTGCTTCGAGCGGTGCCCCTGGCGGTGACGACGTAGCAGGTGGCACGCCCTCCGCTTTGTTCCCATTCTTCCTGATTCGACCACATGTGCCAGTAGTCCCCGGCCCGGTCCGCCTCGGAGATCCATGGCCCGGGGGCGGTGCCGTAGGCGGCGCGGCAGGCGGCGGCGGCTTTCTCCCGGGCGGCCGTGCTGCCCGGGTAGGGGTCCGTGCCGAGTTTTCTCTGGGCGAAGATCCTGCCGTCGTGCGCGTCCGAGCACGGCACGTCCACGACGGTGTCCAGGAGCCGCTGGCCCGTGCTGAAGTCGACACAGCCACCGGGCTTCACCGAGTCGACGGGACGGACCGCCTCGCGGGCCGGCCGGACGGATCCGTCGGGCTTCGCGGCGGGCTTCGACTCACCGTGTCCGGAGAGCCGGAGGTCGATGGTCAGGGAGGTCATGTCCTCGAACGCGCTGCCCTTCTTCCCCAGGGCCGTCGAGAGGTCGGCCCGCACGTGTGTGACGCGTCCCCGGCCGTCCACGGACACGGTCGCCGGCAGAGGGGCGCTCTTGCTGGAGGATCCGGTGGGGGAGAGGGGAGAGAGCTCGCGCCCGAGGTCCCTGGGAAACAGTTGCGCGGCGGCGCTCTTGGGCAGGTCCGCCTCATAGGTGCGCCGGGAGCCGTCGGTCCGCCGGGATGTCGCCTTCGTGGCACCGAGTCCTTCGAGGAGGGTGCCGCCCACCGGTCCTTCGGATCCGCGCAGGTGGTCGATGCGGTCGATGCCGAGGTCCGGACGGGTGTCGCCCGTCGTGTACCGGAGCCAGTACGCCGCCGACCCGGCGCGGTAGTGGATGTGTTGGGGGTCGACGAGGACGCGTGCCGAGGGGTCGGCGTTGCCCTTGCCCGGGGTGGTGCCCAGAAGCGTGTCCTTCGTTTCCCGGGGGAGCTCCTTCGACAGGTGCCACTTCGTGGTCGCCTCGCCCGTTCCCTTCGCGAAGTCCATCCGCCCGCTGAGGGTCTGCACCGCCCGGCCCTTCTTCGATGCGAAGGTCATGGTCTGGACGAAGTCGGCACCGCCGGCCTTCTGCGTCCGGCGTAGGGCGAGGTAGACCTGGAGGCCGAGCTTCTGGTCGAAGACGGGGTGCTCGGCGGCGGGGTGCTCGGCGCGGGCGTTCTGGTCGCCGGAGCAGGCGGTCAGGAGCAGGGGCGCGATGGTGAGTACCGCACCTGTACGGGCAAGGCGTCTGATCATGTCCGTAAGACCCGGCCGGGTCGTGGAGGGTTGCCTCCGCTGGTGGAACCGCCTGGGCACGGGCGTCGAGATTGCTCTCATCTGCGCGAGGAGTACGGGCTTCTCCGCGGCCGCGTCCCGGAGAAGCCCGGTCGGCGCGACGCGGCCCCCGCCGTCGGCGGGGGCCGCTGGGGGCTCACGGGGTGTGCTGTCCGGGGTATCGGGTGGGCGGCGCGTCATGCCGGTAGGAGGGGGCCGGGGTCCGGAAACGTTCCTGTCCGCCGGGATCGACGAGCGGTGCGGGGTGGCCCATGGCGGACCGCAGCCGGTGGCGGGGTGAGGTGCGGCGGGGCGGGCGGGTCAGGGTGATCTGGCGAACGAGTTGCTGGAAGCAGGTCAGGGCGGCCACGCCGGGGAGGGCCGCGGCGGCGATGTCGGTGATCGTCCGGGGGGCCTGGGCCACGCAGAGCATGACGGCGACGGACGAGAAGAGGAGGACGACGAACCACGAGTGCAGGGCGCGTCGTTGGTGCAGTGCGGCGCGGAGGACGGACAACGAGCCCGCCAGCCAGGGTCCGTAGACCAGCATGGGCCACCAGGCCGCGGAACTGCCGCTGCTGTGGGCGGTGGTGACGAGGAGCAGGGGGTCGTAGGTGACGACGCCGCTGAAGACGCTGACCATCGACACGGTGACGGCCGTCAGGGCGGCGGTGGTGCAGCTGGCGAGGCGCAGGGCGTCGGGGCGTCCGCGCGGGGGTTTGCGGTGGCCGCGGGGTGAGGCGCGCAGGGGCGGCAGTTCCGCCGTGATCTCCTGCAGGTCGCCCATGGGGCTGCCGGCCGGGGGAGCGGTGACCGGGGCCTCCTCGCGGGGCTGTGGCATGGTGACTCCGGAGGGTTCCTCCCTGCGGGCTTCCTGGAGCAGGTAGGCGAGCTCCTCGGCCGGGTCCCAGTGCGGTACGGACGATTCCACGGGCTCCGTGCAGACGAGAGAGTCGTAGCGTTCGTCGTTCATGTCAGCCGGCCTCGCCGATCCCGTGGCCGGCGAGGTCGGATGCCCACGGATTCCCCCCGTCGGGCCTGGTGGGTCCGGACATGCGTGCCTTCGTCATATAGCGACTAACGGCGGCTGTTTCGCTTGGATGCGTGGCAAAAGGGTGAACGCCCGTAGAGGAAATTGTTTTATATAAGTCGCGGAATTCTTATGTCCTATTGTCATTCAACGTAGGGGATGAAGAACATCTCGGGCGGGGGATCCGGGCGGGCCGCGCCGGCGTCCTTGGGGGTATGGATCTCGAGAAACCGGCCGGGCCGCCGGCCGCCGTGCCCGCGGGGGAGGGGTGTCTCGTCGTGGCGATCCGCGTTCCCGCGCGGATCGTGGCACTGGTGCTGGTCGTACCGGTGCGGTTGGTGTGGGACGCGCTGACCGTCGCCGGCCGGTTCCTGGACGACCGGCTGCTGCGGCCCCTGGGGCGGGCGCTGCTGTGGGCGGGGCGGGCGGTGTTCGTGTGGCCGTTCGTGGGGCTGTGGCGGTACGTCCTGGCGCCGTGCGGCAAGGGGCTGGCCCGGCTCGGGCGGGTGCTGGTGGTCCTGCCGGCCGTCGCGTTCCACCGCCATGTGCTGGTTCCCCTCGGCCGCGGGGCCGCGTGGCTGTACGCGCGCGTGCTGACGCCGGTCGGCCGGGTGCTCGCGGCGATCGGGGCCGGGGCGCGGGCGGGTGCGGCGCGGCTGGGACGGTGTCTCGTCGTGGTGCCCTCGGCATGGTTGTACCGGTGGGTGTTCGCGCCGGTGGGGCGGGCGGCCGTCCGGTGCGTCAGGGGCCTGGTGCGGCTGGTGGCGACGGTCGTCGCCGGGGTCGGCACGGGGCTGTACCGGGTCACCCGGGTCCTGCTGGTGCTGCCCGCGCTCACGGTGTGGCACGGGGTGCTGGTGCCCGTCGGCCGGGTGCTCGCCGTCGTCGCGCGGGAGGCCGGGGACGCCCTCGGGCACGCCTGGCGTGTCGCCGGGCACCTCTCGCAGACCGTCGGACGGTTCTTCGGGAGGCTGCTGCGGTGGGTGTTCGTGGAGCCGGTGCGGTGGGTGTACCGGAACGTGCTGACCCCGGTGGGGCACGTGGTGCGCGACGCGGTGCTGCGGCCCGTCGGGAACGCCGCCCGCGAGGTGGGCCGGGCCGGCCGGCGGGCCCTCGCCGCCGCCCGCGCGTCGGTGCGGCGGGCCCGTGCCGACGTCCGGCGGGCGCTGCTCGGCGAGCCGGCCGGTCCGAAGGAACCGCAGCTCACGCACCACCGGGAACCCTCGGGCCCGCGGGCACGTACTCTTGGTAGCAGTACGACCGCTCTCACGAAGGACTGAACGACACTGGGCAAGCGACAGCCCGAAGGCCCGCCGCCCGCACCCGCGGTGCAGCGCATCCGACTGCGTTACACCAAGCGCGGCCGCCTCCGGTTCACCAGCCACCGTGATTTCCAGCGCGCCTTCGAGCGTGCGCTGCGCCGCGCCGAGGTACCGATGGCGTACTCGGCGGGGTTCACGCCGCACCCGAAGGTGTCGTACGCCAATGCCGCACCCACCGGCACGGGCAGTGAGGCGGAGTATCTGGAGATCGCGCTCACCGAGCCGCGTGACCCCGAGAGGCTCCGCGGCCTGCTCGACGAGTCGATGCCCGCCGGGCTCGACATCGTCGAGGCGGTCGAGGCCCGCACGTCGGGTCTCGCCGACCGGCTGACGGCTTCCGTGTGGGAGCTGCGGCTGGACGGCGTCGGCCCCGAGGACGCCCGCCGTGCGGTGGACGCCTTCAACGCGGCCGGGACCGTCGAGGTCCAGCGCCGTACCAAGAGCGGCATCCGCACCTTCGACGCCCGTTCGGCGGTCGCGGGGCTGGAGCTCACGGACACGGACTCGTCGCGGGCCGATAGGCCGACCGACCGGCCCTGTGCGATACTGCGGCTGGTTGTTCGGCACGTGACGCCTGCCGTACGACCCGACGACGTCCTGTCCGGTCTCCGCGCCGTGGCCGACCTGGCGCCGCCGGTCCCCGCAGCGGTGACCAGGCTGGCGCAGGGGCTGTTCGATGAAGAGACCGGCACGGTGACCGACCCGCTCGCGCCCGACCGCGAGGCAGCAGCGACCGAGCCGCAACCGGCCGACGCCACTGCCGCCGCGACGGCGCCGGCGTAAGGAAGGTCCCGCGAAGGGACGGACGTCGTAAGCGCCGCCCTCGACCTCGGGAGCCACCTGGGTCGGGCAGCGCACCGACCAGAAGACTTTCGCCAGGCCGTGCGCATTCGGCGTACGGAACCGGCGAGACAGGACACAGAGTGCTCCCGTGCGGCGCCCGCGCCCCGGACGGCGGCGATCGCGCACTGCGCGAGCCGCGGACGTCACCGGCATCGCCGGACCAGGTGCGGCGCCCGGGAGCCTGACGGGAGAAACGCCCGCATGCTCGAACCGATCGAGCCCACCGAGGGCTCCGAACTGCACACACCGAGCGACACCCTGCCGCCGAGGCGACGGCGCCGTGCCGCGTCCCGGCCGGCGGGCCCGCCGGCCGGCGCGGCCGACACGCCCGCCGAGACCGTCGCGCCGGCCATACCGGCCGCCGAGTCCCCCGAGCCCGATGAGCTCGCGGAGCAGGAGACCGCCGAGGCGGAGGCCGAGCAGGAGGCGGAGGCCGTCGAGGCCCCGCCCGCCCCGCCCCGACGCCGTCGTGCGGTCCGCCGGGCTGCCGCGCCGGCCGGGACGCCGGAGTCGGCGGAGGCCGCCGAGACCGTCGTACCGGCGACGCCCGCCGCGTCCGGGACCGCCCCGGCCGCCGAGCAGTCGGCCCCCGCCGCGTCCGAGGACGCGGCACCGCGCCGCACCCGGCGGCGCGCCACCCGTAGTGTGACCTCGCCGGAGACGGCCCCCGAGGCCGCGCAGACCGCCCCCGAGGCCGCGCAGACCGCCCCCGAGGCCGCACAGACGGCCACCGAGGCCGCGCGGACCGCGCCGGAGGGCGTGCAGGCCGTGTCGGAGGACGCTGCTCCCGCCCGTACCCGGCGGCGCGCCACCCGCAGTGTGACCTCGCCGGAGACGGCCGCGAAGGCCGCCGAGGCCACCACCGGGGCGCCCGAGGCGTCCCAGGCCGCCGAGACCCCCGCGCCCGCCGCCGAAGCGGCCGCCGAGGACGCCGCACCGCGCCGTACCCGGCGGC
>NZ_JBEORT010000073.1:0-34993 GCF_040302425.1 Streptomyces sp. NPDC126497 | reverse complement strand
GCCAGGCCCGCCGCGGTCACCGCCAGGTGCAGCGGCAGACGGCCCCGGGGCGCCCCTGCCCGCCGCCACCAGCCGTGTCCGTGCAGCCTGGTCATCAGCACGTCGTCGGCGTTGCCGGCCTGGAGCCGGACGGAGATCCAGCGTCCGGCGGGCCGGACCGGGTGGGCGGTGGTGCGGCGGCCCTCGGACAGGGTCCAGCCGGCGTCGAGCACCCGCAGCGCCAGGTCCGCGTCCTCCCGGAAGGCCCTGCGGAACCGTTCGTCGAAACCGCCGACGGCCTCCAGCGCCCGGCGGCGGTACGCCATGTCGGCGGTGATCCAGCGGGCCCGGGCGAGACCGGCGGTGCCCCGCTCCCAGTCGGTGGGCGGCCGGTCGGGCGGCAGGGGCACCTCGATCAGGGCGGTGATCCCGGCGGTCGCGACGCTCGCCCCGGCGAGGTCGAGCGCGAGGTCGTCGGCCCAGGTGGGACCGGGCACCACGTCGTCGTCGAGGAAGACGATCCACGGCACGTCCCCGGCCGCCCGCCACCCGGTGTTGCGGGCGGCGGCCGGCCCCCGCGCCCCGCCCGGCACCACGAGGGTGCGGGAGCGCAGGGACGGCGGGACCGCGGCCGTCAGGGGCGTGCCGGCCGGGTCCGGACGGTCGTCGACCACCACGACCCGTACCGGCCCGGGCCCGTCCGCCTCGGCGAGGGCCCGCAGGCACCGTCCCAGACAGGGCCGGCCCAGCGTCGGCACCACCACGGCGTACGCGCCGTTCGGAGCGGGGGACCCGGTCATCGCGGGACCCCGCCTTCCCCCTCGTCGGCGGAGCGGAACAGATCGCCGCGCCGGATCGCGTACGGGCCGATGGCCAGGAGGTCGACGGGGGAGGAGCCGAAGCACTCCAGGGCGTCGCGCGGGTCGTCCACCATCGGCCGGCCCGCCGTGTTGAGGCTGGTGTTGACGACCACGGGCAGCCCGGTCAGCCGCTCGAACTCGCCCAGCACGCGCGCCACCAGGGGCTCGCGCGCCGGGTCGACCGTCTGGATGCGGGCGGTGCCGTCGACGTGCACCACGGCCGGGACGCGGTCCCGCCAGGCGGGCGACACGTCGTGCACGAACAGCATGTACGGGCTGGGCAGCGGGCCGTCGAAGATCCCGGCGGCCCGCTCGGCGAGCACCATCGGCGCGACCGGCCGGAACTGCTCGCGTCCCTTGACGTCGTTGAGGCGTTCCAGATTGCCCGCGTGCCCGGGGTGGGCCAGCAGCGAGCGGTGTCCGAGCGCCCGGGGGCCGTACTCGCTGCGTCCCTGGAACCAGGCGACGATGCCGTTGTCCGCCAGCGTCCGGGCCACGGTGGCGGCGATGTCCGCCGGCCGCTCGAAGGGCACGGCGGCCGTCTTCAGCCAGGCCCCCAGCTCCGCGTCGGACCAGTCCCGGCCGAGGTCGGCGCCGGTCATGGGCTCCGGCTCGTCACCGCCGCCGGCCGACAGCAGCAGGGCGCCGCCCAGCGCGGTCCCCGCGTCCCCGGCCGCGGGCTGCACCCACACCCGGGAGAACGGGCCCTCGCGGGCGATGCGGGAGTTGGCGACGCAGTTCAGGGCGACGCCCCCGGCGAGGGTGAGCACCTCGTGGTGCGTACGGCCGTGCAGCCAGCGCACCAGGTCCAGCAGGGTCTCCTCCAGGACGGCCTGCGCGCTCGCGGCGACGTCGGCGTGGTCCCGCGTCCACGCTTGGTCCGGGCCGCGCGGCGCGCACAGCTCCCGCCAGGGCACACCGGAGGCGTGGAATCCGCCGTCACCGGTCGGATACACGTACCGGCGCAGTTCGGACAGCATCCGGGGGGTGCCGTGGGAGGCGAGCGCCATCACCTTGAACTCGTCGGAGGAGCGCAGGAAACCGAGGTGCTCGGTGAGTTCCTCGTAGACCAGGCCGAGCGAGTGGGGGAGGTCCTGCGCACGCAGGGGCTCGAGCCGGGCGCCCACCCGGCGGGCGGCGAGGTGCGAGGCGCGTTCGCCGCGGCCGTCCAGCACCAGGACGGAACAGTCCCCGGCGTCCGGTGCGGCGAAGGCGCCGGAGGCGGCGTGCGCCATGTGGTGCGGGACGAAGCGGACGAGGCCGGGGTCCAGACCGGGCAGCGCGGTCCGCAGGAAGCCGGGGGCCTCCCGCGCGTAGGTCAGCCGCAGGTGGTCCCAGGGGTCGTCCAGGCCCATCGCGTCGGCGGGGCGGGCCAGCGCGGGGTCGAAGGAGTAGGCGACCGCGTCGAGGTCCTGGGGGCGCAGCCCGGCCCGCTTCAGGCACCAGGCGGCGGCCCGTTCGGGCAGCTCCCAGGCGGAGAACGGCAGCGGGCGCTTGCCGTGCTTGCGCCGGGAGAACCGTTCCTCCTCCGCGGCGGCGACGATCCGCCCGTCGATCACCAGGGCGGCCGCGGGGTCGTGGAAGAGGGCGTTGATGCCGAGGATGCGCATGGGCGGACGGGCCTTTCGCGGATCGGGCGGCCGGGTGGGGCCGCGGTGTCCTGGGCCGGGACGGCCGCGCTCAGCGGCCGGCTTCGGAGCGGAACCAGTCGATCGTGCGGCGCAGCCCTTCCTCGGGGCCGACCAGGGGCTCCCAGCCGAGCTTGTCGCGGGCCAGCGTGATGTCCGGGCAGCGCACGGCCGGGTCGTCCACCGGGCGTTCGACGTACCGGATCTCCGAGCGGGAACCGACGAGCGCGATCACGAGGCGGGCCAGGGCGAGCATGGTGATCTCCCCGGGGTTGCCGATGTTGACGGGACCCCGCATGCCGTGGGCGGCCGCCGCGAGGACGCCGGCGACGGTGTCGTCGACGTAGCACAGCGAGCGGGTCTGCAGGCCGTCACCGGTCACGGTGAGGGGCTCCCCGGCGAGGGCCTGACGGACGAAGGTCGGCACGGCGCGGCCGTCGTGGCCGCGCATCCGCGGGCCGTAGGTGTTGAACAGCCGCACGATGCAGGTGTCCGTGCCGTGGGTCTCCGCGTGGGCGGTGGTCAGCGCCTCCCCGAAGCGCTTCGCCTCGTCGTACACACTGCGCGGGCCGACCGGGTTGACGTTGCCCCAGTACCGTTCGTCCTGCGGGTTCTGCTGCGGGTCGCCGTAGACCTCCGAGGTCGAGGCGAGGACGAAGCGGGCCCCGGACTCCCGGGCGAGCTCCAGGGCGTTGCGGGTGCCGAGACTGCCCGTCTCCATGGTGTGCAGCGGCAGCCGCAGGTAGTCCGCGGGGGAGGCGGGGGAGGCGAAGTGCAGCACCAGGTCGGGCGGCCGGTCGACCGGCAGCTCCCGCGCCACGTCGGCCCGTACCAGCGTGAACCCGGGCCGTTCGAGCAGCGGGGCGGTGTTCTCCGGCCGGCCGGTGCTGAGGTCGTCCACGCACGTGACGGCGGCGCCCGCGTCGAGCAGGGCGCCGCACAGGTGGGAGCCGACGAATCCGGCCCCGCCGGTGACGACGACGTGCTCCCACTTCCGCGATATGACGGTGCTCATGCCCCCACCCTGGCCCCGCCCCCCGTCCCCGGCGCGGCCACCTACTGCGTTCGGGTGAATGACGGAACGTCACCGGCGTCCGCCCCGCGGGCGGCCGCCGGGCTCATCCCACGAGGGTGGTGTCCGGATCGAGCCGGCTGAGCAGCGCCGGCCGGTGAAGACCCGCCACCGGGGCGACCAGATCCGGATGCCGCAGCAGCACCGCCGCCCGGCGGTCCCCCTCGTCGGGTGAGACCAGCCGCCGGAACTCGGCCGCCGGCCCGCCCCCGCGGACCGCGTCCACCGCCGTCGCCGCCAGCCCCGCGTCGGCCAGCAGGCACACCGCCCAGCTGGCCACGACCTCGTCGACCCAGGTACGCCAGTCCTCGTCCCCGTCCGCCACGTCCGCCCCGGTGACCCAGTCGAGCCGCCCGGAACCCCCCGGCCCCGCCAGCCCGACCAGGGCGGCGTCCATCTCCGTCGGGTACCGCAGCCGTGCCGCGACCGTCACCGCCTGCCGCGCCTGCACCTCGCACAGCGCGGTCGCCATCGCCCCGCCGGGCGCGGGAAAGGAACGTGTCAGCCACTGCGCGGTCGCCGCGATGACCGGGGAGAGATCTGCTTGCACTGCCGGGCCGTCCGAGCTGCTGGGGTGAGGGGGGACCGCACGGAACGCTAGCCGTCGCCCCGCCCGTCCCGGTATGACCCCGACCTCCCTCGGCACGTGGCCTCGGCCACATCCGGGCGGGCGCTCCCACCCGGAGTGTTCCGCAATCCCCCCGGGGCACCCGACGGTCATGGACGTACTCAGTCGCCCTTTGATCGACCGCACCCTGCCGCTGCTGGCCGAGGGCTACGCCTGGCTGCCCAACCGGATGCGCGACACCTCCGGCCCCGTGGTCCGCACCCGGATCCTGGGCCGTCCCGCCCTGGCCCTGCGCGGCCCCGACGCGGTGCGGTTCTTCTACGACGAGCGGAACGTGCACCGGCACCGGGCCATCCCCGAACCCGTGCTCGCCACCCTGTTCGGCCACGAGGCGGTGCACACCCTCGACGGCGCCGCGCACCGCGCCCGCAAGTCCCTGTTCCTGCCGCTGCTCGAGCCCGGCCGGATCGCCGGCCTCGCCGAGCACGTCACCGCCGCCTGGGACGAGGCCGTCCCCGTATGGGGCCGGCGCGGCTCGGTCGTGCTGTTCGACGAGGCGAGCACGGTGCTCACCACCGGTGTCCACCGGTGGGCCGGCATACCCCTGGACGGCGCAGGCGCCGAGGCGACGGCCCGCGACATGATCGCCATGGTCGACGGCTTCGCCACCGCCGGACCGCGCCACCTGCGGGCCCGGCGTGCCCGCGCCCGGCAGGAGGACCGGCTGGGCCGGCTGGTGCGGGAGGTACGGTCCGGCACGGTCACCGCCCCCGAGGGCTCGGTCCTCGACCTGGTGTGCCGGCACCGCGACGCGGACGGCGGGCCGCTCGACGAGAAGACGGCCGCGGTGGAACTGCTCAACGTCGTCCGTCCGACCACCGCCGTCGCCTGGTTCGTCGCCTTCACCGCGCACGCCCTGCACAAGTGGCCCGGGAACCGCGCACCCCTGGCGGACGGGGACGTCCCGTTCACCGCCGCGTTCGGCCACGAGGTGCGGCGCTTCTACCCGTTCGTGCCGTTCCTCGGGGGACTGGCCGCCCGGGACCTGTACTGGCGGGGCGAGTGGATCCCGGCCGGAGGACTGGTGGTGCTCGACGTGTACGGCCAGAACCACGACGAGTCGCTGTGGGGCGATCCGTACGCCTTCCGTCCGCGGCGCTTCCTCGAACGGCCCGTGGAGCGCGACGGCCTGATCCCGCAGGGCGGCGGCGACCCGGCCACCGGCCACCGCTGTCCCGGTGAGGGCATCACCATCGGGGTGCTGGAGGCGCTCGCGGTGCGCCTCGCCCGGATGGAGTACACGGTGCCGGAGCAGAACCTCGCGATCCCGCTGAACCGGGTCCCGACCCGCCCGCACAGCGGCGTGCTCCTGTCCGGGGTGCGTCCGCCCGCCGTCTCCTCGTGACGCCCTTGCGCCCCGGCCTGTTGAAGAAGTGACGAAAGTAAGTTCGGGAAAAGTGGCGTGGTTTGTCCGATATGGGTGAGTCTGTTGGGGAAGGTAATCGCTACATCTCAGGGAGATGGTGTCATGCGTCCCGACGAAGTCATCGAGGAACTCACCGTTATCCAGAGCACCGACATCGAGGCGGCGCTCGACCCGGCCGAGACCGACGGGGTGTACCGCGACAGCCGTGAGTGCGCTGCCCTGGCCCTCGTCGTCGGCGGTGGCGCGGCTCTGCTGTCGCCGCCGACCCCGCGCCCGAAGAAGGGCTGAACGGGATCGACGGGAGCAGACGACATGGAGCAGTCAGGCACTTCGACCCGCTTGCAGGCCGCGGTGCAGGACCTCGCCTCCGGCGTGGTCTCCGCCCTCCGGGGCGGGGACCGCGTCCGCGCGGTCCTCCCGGCGGGGGCCGACGGGGAAGCGGGGGACCTCGCGCTCGCCGCCGTACGGGTACTGGGCGCGGACGCGATGTTGCCGGGCCTCCTGCTGGCCACCCCGCCCGATCCGGCGGAAGTGGCCGTGTTCCGCAAGGCGGTCGAGGCGTACCCGCCCCGCGCGGACGCCGCGCCCACCGTCCGCTGGAGCCACTGGGGCATGGCGCGCGCACTGCGGCGGATCGACCCCTCCTCCTCCGGGCCGCCGGACGAGCCGGGCACCGGCTGGCTCGACGGGGCGGGCTGGCAGACCCTCACCCATCAACTCGCCGTACTGGCCCCGCTCGCCCTGCCCGGTGAGGACTGCGCGGTGCGCCGCGCGGCCGCGCGCCGCCCCGTGGACGTGGCCCGCGGATTCGTCCGGGCGGTGCGCCGCCGGGACTGGCGGCAGGCCGCCGGAGCCGGCCGCTGGCTGACCCTGCTGCCCGGCGTTCCGGACACCCTCGGCCTCGCATCCGGCCTGGACTTCGTGGAGTTGATGGGCGGACAGGATCCGCAGGTCGCCCTCCACGTCCAGGCGGCGCGGCTGGCGCGGGCCGGAGCACGCGGGTGACCGCGCCCGGCGCCCGGGACATCCGACGGGTCGCCGAGGACGCCCTCGCCTGGGTGGCCGCCCACCGTGCCCGCTTCGCGCTCGGCGAGGACGCGCTGGCGGCCGACGGCCGGGTCGACGGCACCTGGAAGCCGCTCGGCGAACTCGCCCAGGTCTGCGCGACCGTGGTCCACCGCACCGTCCCCACCGACCCGCTGCACGCCCGGGCGGGCGAACTGCTGGAGTTCGCCTGGCGGCAGACGCGCGAGGGCGGGACGTTCTCGCTGCTGCAACGCCTCGAGCCGTTCGCCACCTACCCGTTGGAGGTGTACGCGGCCTTCGCCTCGGCAGGGTTCCGCCACCCCGCCTACGAGGAGGCGGCCGCCGTGGCCGCCCGCACCCGGGGCTGGCGGCTCACCGAGCAGGACCCGACCCGGCGCCTCGGCGTCCTGAAGGCCGAGGAGCGCTGCGGCATCCACCGGCCCGAACCGGTCCCGGCCCTGCTGCCGCGCACCTGGCTCGGGGGCCTGCCCGAACCCTGGACCTTCGAACGCGCCGCCGGATACGCCCTCACCCACGTCGTCTTCCACCTCACCGACTGGGGCCGCGCCGACGACGCTCTGCCACCCGACCTCGCCGACTACCTGGCCGACTGGCTCCCACCCTGGCTGGACACCTGCCTGGACGCCGGGATGTGGGACCTGAGCAGCGAGTTGCTGGCCGCGGCCGCGACCCTGCCCCGCCCCCTCGACGACGTCGTCCCGCCGGACGCCTGGCAGCGCCTGGCGGCGGCGCGGGACCCCTCGGGCGCGATCCGGGAGGAGGGCCGCGACACCGCCGACGGCGAAACCCGCGACCCCGAGAGGTACTTCGCCACCCACTACCACTCCACCCTCCTGGCCGCCTTCGCGGCCGTACTCACCACCGCACGCCCGGCCGGCGCACCCGCCGGCGCCGGAACCCGGCACGGCCGGCAAGGAGCCCCGGCATGACCGACACCCGCCTGATCCACACCGTCGGAGCCGGCGCCCTGGAATGGCTCTGGGCCCACCGCGACGGCTTCCGGCTGGAGCCCGACGCCGACCCCGAGGTGGGCTTCCTGGAGCGCTTCAAACCCGTCGGTGAACTCGCCCTGATCTGCAAGGTGCTGTTCCGCGAGGGCGTCGCGGGCTCCCGCCAGGCGCGGCTCGCCCGGCAACTCCTCGACCACGCCTGGCGCGACACCCTGGACGGAGGCGCCATGCTGGTGCGCGGACAGCGCACCGAACCGCTCTCCCCCATCCCGTTCGAGGTGTACCTGCCGTTCCGCGAACTCGGTTACGCCCAACCCGAATTGGAACGCGCCGTCGCACTCAATCACCGCCTCGACAGCTGGCAGGCCTACGAGACGCCCCCCACCCGGCGGCTCGCCCTCTGTGCGTTCCAGCGCCGCTTCGGACTCACCCCCCGCCCCCCGGAAGCCGAGGCCCTGCGCCCCACCTGGCTGGCCCGCACCCCCGAACCCTGGACCGTCGAGGGCCACACCGCCTACGACATCACCCACTGCGTGTTCCACCTGACCGACTGGGGGGAGAACCCCGGCGCGCTGCCCCCGGACCTCGCCGACTACCTCACCACCTGGCTGCCCGCCTGGATCGACGACTGGCTGGACCTCGAACGCTGGGACCTGCTCGGCGAACTCCTCGTGGTCGACGCCTGCCTGCCCCGCCCCACCCTGGACGAGCCCGCCTGGCGGGCCTTCGCCGCCGCCCAGCGGCCGGACGGCGCCATGCCCGCGATCCGGACGATGCCCGAGGGCGACGAACAGGACGTGTTCGACATCGTCTACCACTCGACGCTGGTCGCCGCCTTCGCCTCCGTCCTGGCGACCTCCCGCGCCCTCACCGAACTGGCCCGCGCCTCATGACGACGACGTACCGCACGCCCTGGCCGGGCCTTCCGCCCGACGACGGGACCCCCGCCCACCGGGCGGAGTCCCGCGCCGACGAGCGCCTGTACGAACGGCTCGGCGACGCCGTCGCCGCGGCCGACGCGCCCGACGCCGTCTTCGCCGTGTCCCGGCACGGCCGCCGCACCGTACGCACCGGCGGCACCGCCCCGCCCCCGGAGCACCCGCGCGACACCCTCCGCTACGAGATCGGCTCGGCCTCCAAGACGTTCACCGGACTGCTGCTGGCCCGCCTGACGGACAGCGGCCGGCTCTCCGGCGGCGAACCGGCCCGGACCCTGCTGGACGGCGGCCGGCCCGCCGGACCGGCGCCGGCGACACTCGTCCACCTGATCACCCACACCTCCGGACTGCCCCGTCTCCCGGCCGACTTCTACGCCCGTGCCCTGCCCGCCCGGCGCACCAACCCCTACGCCCGCTACCCCGACGCACGCGTCGTCGACGCCTTCCTGCGCCACCGTCCCCGGTACCGGCCCGGCACCCGCTGGCGCTACTCCAACTTCGGTGTCGCCGTGCTCGGCCACGCCCTGGCCGCCGCCACCGGCACCCCGTGGCCGGACCTGATCACGGGCCAGCTGCTCCAGCCCCTCGGCCTCGGCGACACGGCCCTGCGGGCGGACCCCGGCGGACCCGACGCCACCGGGCACGGCAAGGACGGCGGGACAGTCGTCCCCGCCTTCGACGCGGGCGGCTTCCAGGCGGCCGGCGCCGTCCGGGCCACCCCGCACGACCTGCTCACCTTCCTCGAGGCCCATCTCGACCCGGCCCGCGCCCCCGACCTCGCCGGCGCGCTGCACGCCGTACGCACCCCCGTGCTCCGCCGCGGACTCGGGCACCGGCACGTGCACACCGTCACCTGGTTCCGGCACCCGACGGACGGCGGCCCCCTGTACTTCCACAGCGGGGCCACCCCCGGCCAGCAGGCCTTCCTCGGCTTCCGGCCCGACACCGGAACCGCCCTGGCCGCGGTCTGCACCCGCCGCTTCCGCGCCCGCGACCCGTTCGTGGCCACGGCGTACGCCCTGCTCGCGGAAGCGGAGCCGTGACGGCCGCGCCCGGAAACGGCGCCGGCACGGGGCCGGCGCCGTACGGTCATGCCGTCACAGCCGCTGCCACAGCGCCGGAGCACCGGCGGGCGCCCACGCGCCCTGCGCCTGGTGGGTCTGCAGGCACCGGTACGTCACACCGTCGCGGGTCACCGTGGCGCCCACCTCGTAGACCCGGCCCGCCGTCCACGCCTGCGCGCCGTCCTCCTGCGGGACCGGCGCGGTCTGCGCGGCGGCGGTGGTCAGGGTGAGCCCGAAGTCGCCGAGGATCGGGTTGACCGGCTGGTAGAACGTCGTACCGCCGCCGGCGCAGTCACCGGACCCGCCGGAGGTGACCCCCTGCGCCTGCGCGCCCGTGACGTACGGCCCGCCGGAGTCGCCCGGCTCGGCGCACACCGTCGTCCGGGTCAGCCCGTCGACCGTGCCCTCGGGGTAGCTGACGCTGGTGTCGTGCTGCTCGATGGTCCCGCAGTGCCATCCGGTGGTGGAACCGGAACGGCACACCGACGCCCCGACGAGCGCCTGCGCCGAACCGGTGACCTGCACCTCCTGGCCGTCCTGCGCCCTGACGTCGGGCGTGGGCGTCCACTGGGCGTCGGTCGCCACCCACGCCATGTCCTCGCCGGGGAAGACCGAGGCCCGGAAGGTGCCCTGCGCGGTGCGGTCGTACCCGGTCGTGGTCGCACCGGCCCTGCCGCAGTGACCGGCGGTGACGAAGCCCGGCTGCTCGCCCCGGGTGACGGAGAAGCCGACCGAGCAGCGCGCGGAGCCGTCGATGTAGAA
The DNA here is from genome assembly GCF_040302425.1 of Streptomyces sp. NPDC126497. Classification (NCBI taxonomy): domain Bacteria; kingdom Bacillati; phylum Actinomycetota; class Actinomycetes; order Kitasatosporales; family Streptomycetaceae; genus Streptomyces; species Streptomyces sp. NPDC126497. Next base: position 24,699 of record NZ_JBEORT010000073.1, on the reverse strand, counting down.
GGCGTCGCCGCCGGTGATGTCCTGCAGCAGCCGCGGCCGTGCCGTCGACATCCGGATGCCGACGTCCGCGCCCTCGAGCCCCGCGGCCTCGACGAAGGCGTTGCCGGCCTCCTGACTCGTCGCCTGCACCATGACCCGGTTGTCCGGTACGTCGACGTACCAGACGGGCGTGTCGAGGGTCTTGACGCGCTCGGCCGCCGCGTCCAGCTTCGCCTTGGCCGCCTCCAGGTCGGCCAGCGTCCGCCGGACCACCTTGGCCGTGGCGCCCTGGGCCTCGATGGCCGGCACGTCCTTGGCGTCGGTGGTCGCGACCGTGAGCTCCTCGGCCGTTCTGCCGCGCACCCAGGCACCGGCGAACCGGTCACCGAGCGCGATGCGCAGCCGGCCCGCCCGGGAACCCGCCTCGGCCTCGTTGACCAGCCGCTCGGAGGCCTGGGCCTCGTCCAGCTTCAGGTCGCGCCGGAGGGCGGCGAGCAGGTGGGGCGACGGCCGGTCGGCGCCCAGGGTCTGGGCGGCGCCGGGCGTCGGCCCCGCCGCGGGTGTGGCGTCGGCCGCCGCGACGCAGGGGAGGCCGGCGAGGACGAGGGCGCAGAGCGCCGTGAACGCCGACCGGCGCGCGGCCCGGGCGTGTCTGAGGACCATTCGGTACGTCTCCTTCGATGGTGGCGGAGCTGCGGAGGCGACTCAGACCTTGCCCGTGCCACCTGGCACGATGCCGGGACACGCCGGATTCACCGCATCGGTGACCCGAACGGACCAGGGTGGAGTACCGGCGTGCGCCGGCGGTCACCCGGACGGGTCAGACCGGCGTCAGACCGGGCGAGCCCGCCTCGGTGACGAAGGAGGCGGCGGTGGAGACGGCGGCGCCCGGCGACGTCACGACCGGCACGACGCGGAAGTCGGCCCGCGCGTTCTCCCGGCCCAGCTCGACGCGCACGTAGCCGCGCCGGCCGTCGTAGAACCTCAGGTGCGGGTTGGCCCGCAGGTAGGTGTCCCGGTTGGCCGGGTGCTCCACACCGTCGCGGCCACTGGTGACGGAGGTGCAGGTCAGCTCCGTGCCCAGGGTGGCGGAGCCGGGATCGTCGAAGTCGTCCTTGATGTCGAAGGCGTACGCGACGTGGACGTCACCGGTGAGGACCAGCCAGTTGCCGACCCCGGCCGCCTTCGCGCCCGCGGCCAGACGGCCGCGGGCGGCGCGGTAGCCGTCCCAGGCGTCCATGGAGAGCTTCGCCTCGGCGTTCAGGTCCAGCTTGCGCTGGGAGAAGCACACCTGCTGGGGCATCACGTTCCACAGCGCCGTCGACGCGGCCCACCCGTCGAGCAGCCAGCGCTCCTGGGCGTCCCCGGTGAGGGTGCGCGCCGGATCGTCCGACTCCGGCCCGGGCACGTGCGGGGTGTCGCCGTAGGCCTGGTCCGAGCGGTACTGGCGGGTGTCGAGGACGTCGAACTGGGCGAGGGTGCCCCAGTGCAGCCGGCGGAACAGCCGGGCGTCGGGGCCCTCGGGGAGCTGGTCGGCGCGCAGCGGCTGGTTCTCCCAGTAGGCGCGGTAGGCGGCGGCGCGGCGGGGCAGGAAGAGCGCCGGGTCGCTGCCGTTCTCGTCGATCGCGCCCGCGTAGTTGTTCTCGGTCTCGTGGTCGTCCCAGGTGACGACGAACGGGTGCGCGGCGTGGGCGGCCCGCAGGTCGGGGTCGCTCTTGTAGAGCGCGTAGCGCATCCGGTAGTCCGCCAGGGTCGTCGCCTCGCGGTTGAACACGGCCGGCAGTACGACGTCGGTGTAGTCGCGAGCGCCGCCCGCGGAGTTCACGGCGTACTCGTACAGGTAGTCGCCGAGGTGGAACACCACGTCGACGTCCTCCTGCGCGAGGTGCCGGTGGACCGTGTAGTAGCCGTCGTGGTACGCCTGGCAGGCGACCGCCGCCAGTCTCAGGCCCGCGGTGCCGGCGCCGGCCGGGGGAGCGGTACGGGTGCGGCCGGTGGGGCTGATCCAGGCGCCCGTGCGGAACCGGTAGTAGTAGTGGCCGTCCGCTTCCAGGCCCTTCACGTCGACGCGCACGCTGTGTGCGTACTCGGGATACGCGAGGGCGGTGCCCCGCCGCACGACCAGGACGAAGGACTCGTCGAGCGCCACTTCCCAGGAGACCTCCACCCGCTGCTGCCCGAGCCCTCCGTCCGGTTCGAAGGGGGCCGGGGCCAGCCGGGTCCAGATCAGCACCGAGTCGGGCAGCGGGTCCCCGGAGGCGACGCCGAGCGTGAACGGGTCCTCGGTGATGCGGGCCGCGTCGAGCCGGGGCGCGGCGAAGGCGCCGCGCGCGGGCAGGTTGGTGGTGAAGGCGAGGGCGGCGGCCGCGGCGGTGACGGTCAGGAAACGACGGCGGGCCGGATGCCGTGCGGCGGCGCGCGGTGCGGCGTCGTGCGGGGTGGGGGCGGGCTCGGACGACGGTCCGGTACGGCCCGGCAGCGCCATCGGGTGTCCTCTCGTACGGGCGGGCGGATGGACGGAAGGCGCGGGACCGGCGGAGACGCGGGCGGGCGCGACCGTGCCCCGGGCTCGTGCGTGGCGACAGGGGCCACGGGACACGGAGCCTGCATGCTAAACCGACAAAATGCGTGAAGTGGACGCGCCGCGCGGGGTGTTCACACGGGCGGCCGCACGCGGCCCCGGCCCGGACAGGGAGAAGCGCCGCCGGACGAGACCGGCGGCGCCGAGTGGTGGGGCGGTGGGCTAGGCGGTCGCCGTTCCCGTGCCGGCGCCCACGCGGTCGCGGACCGGCAGGTGGTAGACGTGGAAGGCGCGGCCGATGACCGGCTGGGCGACGTTGCGCACCTTCACGCCGCCCGTCGTCATGCCGTGCTCGCTGCCGGCGTGCGCGTGTCCGTGCACGGCGAGGTCGGCGCCGGCCGTGTCGATCGCCTCGGCCAGCAGGTAACTGCCCAGGAACGGGTAGATCTCCAGCGGCTCCCCGGCCAGGGTCTCCGGCACGGGGGAGTAGTGGGTGAGGGCGATCCGGACGTCGCAGTCCTCCTGCCCCAGCTTCTCCAGCGAGGCCCGCAGCCCGTCGGCGCACCGGCGGGAGACCCGGACGAACTCCTTCATCACCGGTTCGCCGAACTCCCCGGCGCTCGCCCCGACGAACCCGCCGCCGAACCCCTTGGTGCCGGCCACCCCGACGCGCGCGCCGCCGACCCGCACCACGGCCGCCTCCCCCTCCAGGACATGGGCGCCGGCGTCCCGCAGGACGGCCGTGACCTCGTCCTGCCGGTCGTCGTGGTGGTCGTGGTTGCCCAGCACGGCGACCACGGGGACGCCCAGGTCCCGGATCTCGTCGGCGACCACGCGGGCCTCCTCGACGGTGCCGTGCCGGGTGAGGTCCCCGGCCAGCAGCAGCAGGTCGGCGCAGGCGGGCAGGGTGTCGAAGGCGGGACGCAGCGTGCCCCGGGTGTCGGGCCCCATGTGGATGTCGCCGACGGCGGCGATCCGGATCATGACAGCTCCTCCGCGTGGTCGGGCGACGCGGTCTCGCTGACCACGATGTCGCAGTGCACCTCGAGCCCGGTGAGCTCCCCGCGCACCGTGCCGAGGACCTCCTCACGGCAGTGGGCCGAGGGGACGGTCCCGGTGACCAGCACGGACCCGCCGCGGACCTCGACGCGCACACCGAGTTCGCCGAGCTCGCCGGAGGCCAGACGGTCCTGGAGGTGGGCGATGCGGTACTCCGGGCTCGCCGTCGGCGTGCCGCCCGCCGGTCCGGCGTCGTGGGTGTTCATGGGCGTTCCTTCCGCGGACGTTCAGATGACGTTCAGGCGTTCCAGGAGGAAGAAGAAGGCGGCCGGCATGGGCTCGTCCCCGCAGTCACGCCGCACCCGCTCCCAGTCGACCTTCTCGCGCAGGGCCCGGGCGATGGGCAGGACGGCCCCGAAGTCGCAGTGGTGCTCCGAGAAGGCGGCCAGCAGCGCGGTCAGCAGGTCGGTGGGCGCCAGGACCGGCATGCGCACCGACTCCACCGGGAGCTCCTGCGCCCGCTCGAGCATCCCGGTGGAGACGGGCCGGTGCGCCAGTTCGAAGATGAGGTCGACGTCCTGGCCGAAGCAGGTGGCCTTGAGCAGCCAGTCCTCGGGCGGGGTGTAGACCGTCAGCCCGGCCTCGCGGAGCGTGGCGGCCACCGACTCGGCGTCCTCGGGGCGCACGCAGAAGTCGACGTCGTGCTGGAGGTTCCCGCTGCCGCCGTGGGCGTGGACGGCGACGCTGCCGGCCAGAGCGAAGAGGTGTCCGCCGCGCTTGAGCACCGCCCCGACGTGCTTGGCCGCCTCCAGGATCGCCTGATTGCGGTCGCGGGGCAGTTCCGCGTCGTCCTCCTCCCGGGCGCCGCGCGCGGCGTGCGCCGGCACCGGTCCCGGGGTGTCCGCGGCCAGACGGAGCTCCCGGGTCCCCGGGCGCCGGGCGAGCGTGGCGTCCTCGCCGTTCCCCGTCATGACCACTCCCTTCCTCACCGGCCGGTCGGCCGCGCAGCCGTCGTGTGCCTGCACCTAGTACCCGGCGTGCCCGTTCCGACACGGGCGCGGACGAAGGACGGCGGGCCGGACCGGGGCGTCGTGCGGTGCCCCGCCACGGGCGTGCGGGAGGAGCGCTCCGGCGGATTCGCCTCCGTGCCCCCAGACTGGAAGTGCAGGGTGGCCCCGGAACCCGACCGGGGCCCCGCCGCAGGCGGGCGCGGGCGCGCCCGGTGCCGGGCCCGCCGCCGAGCGAGAAGGGTGAGGATCGGCATGAAGGGCTACGTCTTCCACGGCCCCGGGCAGTCCGCCTGGGAGGAGGTCCCCGACCCCGCCGTCAAGGAACCCGGCGACGTCATCGTGCGCGTCGACGCCGTCACCATCTGCGGGACGGACCTGCACATCCTCAAGGGCGACGTGCCCGAGGTCCGTCCGGGCACCGTCCTGGGCCACGAGGCGGTCGGCGAGATCGTCGAGACCGGTGGCGACGTCCGCGCCGTACGCCCCGGGGACCGGGTCCTGGTCTCCTGCATCTCCGCCTGCGGGCGCTGCGGCTACTGCCGCGAGGGCGTGTACGGCCAGTGCCGGGGCGGCGGGGGCTGGGTCCTCGGGCACCTGATCGACGGCACCCAGGCCGAGTACGTACGGGTCCCGTACGCCGATCTGTCGGTGTACCCGCTGCCCGGCACCGTCGCCAACGAGGACGCCGTGCTGCTGGCCGACATCTTCCCCACCGCCTACGAGGTGGGCGTGCTCAACGGGCGGGTCCGGCCCGGTGACACCGTCGTCGTGGTCGGCGCCGGGCCCGTCGGGCTCGCCGCCGTCGCCACCGCCCGGCTGTTCGGCCCCGAGCGCGTCGTCGCCGTGGACCTGGCCGCCTCCCGGCTCCAGGCGGCGAAGGAGTTCGGCGCCGACGCCGTGGCCGACGCGGGCGAGGGCCCCGAACAGCTGATCGCGGACCTCACCGGAGAGCTCGGCGCGGACGTGGTCGTCGAGGCGGTGGGCGTCCCGGAGGCCTTCGAACTGTGCGCCCGCATGGTGCGGCCCGGCGGGCACCTGGCCAACGTCGGCGTGCACGGCGCTCCCGCCACGCTGCACCTCGAGGACCTGTGGGCCAAGAACGTCACCATCACCACCGGACTGGTCGACACCCGCTCCACCCCCACCCTGCTGCGGATGGCGGCCGCCGGCCGGCTGCCCACCCGTCGACTGGTCACCCACACGTTCCCGCTCGACCACATGCAGGAGGCCTACGAGGTCTTCGGCGGCGCCGCCGAGACCGGGGCGCTCAAGGTCGTCCTCGGGGTTCCGCAGCACGAGGTGGTGCCCGTGCCCCCGGCGGCCTGACGGGCGCACCGCACGGGCCGGGCCGTCCGGCCCGTGCGGGAGCGCGGCGACCGGGTCCACCCTGGAGGAGGACGCCGTTCGGTACCGCGCGAGGAGGTGACCTCCCATGGGGAGGACGCATGGTGCGAGGCCCCGGAGGGTGCGGCTGTGGAGGTGGCGGCGGAACCCGCTGCGCCGCCGCAGCGACCTCGTCGAGGCCTGGCTGCTGCTCGCCGTCCTCGTCCTCGCCCTGCTGTCCGGGGCGTTCTGCGGACTGGCGGCGGCCTCGGCCGTGGACGGGTCGCTCGCCGAGCGCCGGGAGCGGGCCACCCCCGTCCCGGCCGTCCTGACCGAGGACACCGCCGGGCTGTCCGCGCCGGTGACGCAGGACGGGGGCGGCGGCGTATGGGCCAAGGTGCGGTGGACCGCTCCCGACGGCGCCGACCGCACGGGCCGGACGGAGGTCGACCCGGGGGCCCCGGCGGGCACCGAGGTCACCGTGTGGACGGACCCCGCGGGCCGGCTGGTCCCCGCGCCGCCCGACGGCGCGGAGGCGCGGTTCCAGACCGTCATGGCCGGTGCGACGGTCGCCGTCGCCGCCGGGGGAGTGGTCCTGCTCGGCGGATGGCTCGTCCGGGCCCGGCTGCGGCTGCGGCGCCTGGACGAGTGGGAGGCCGAGTGGTGCCGGGTCGAGCCCTCGTGGCGCAGGCGCATGACGGGCTGAACACCAAGCGGCGGCTCCCCTTCCCCACGAACGACTTGATGACCTGCAGAATTGCAAATTTTCGCAATTAGCTACATGCTTGTCCGGTCATCCAGCCGTGAGCGAAGCCGAGGGGCCGTGTCCGTACCGCTGTCGCAGGCCGGAGTCCGGTCCCGGATCACCGCGCTGCTGCCCACCCGCGCCGATGTGGACCGGGCGCGGCGCCATCCCCGCCGGGACCTGCTCGCCGGCCTGACCGTGGCGGTCGTCGCACTGCCGCTCGCGCTCGGTTTCGGCGTCTCCCTGTTCTTCGCCGCCGCCCACCGCTTCCTGCCGGAACCGGCCGAACTCGCCGACGTGCGCGTGGTGATCCTGCGCATGTCCCGGGTGAGCGTCGTCGACGCCACCGGCGCCCTGGCCCTCAAGGACGCGGTGACGGGACTGGGACGGCGCGGCATCGTCGTCATGGCGTCCGGAATCCGCCCGGAGCACCGCCGGGCCCTCGCCTCCGTGGGCGTCCTGGAACTGCTGGAGCACGAGGGCCGGGAGTACGCCACGACCCCCGAGGCGATCCGGGCCGCCCGCGACCGCCTGGAGCGCGACGGCGTCCTGCGGGCGGCGAAGCCCCCGGTCACGGTGCCCGCGCCCGCCCGGGGGACGCCGTGACGAGCCCCGCGCCGGGCGCCCTGCCGCACCGTCACGTGCTGACCCTGCCCACCGGGCCCGGCGCCGTGCGCCTCGCCCGCGAAACGGCCGAGCGGGCCCTGGCGGAGTGGGGCATCGGCGAGCGCCACCCGGCGGTGGGCCCCGCACTGCTGATCCTGAGCGAACTGGTGGCCAACAGCGTCCGGCACGCGGCCGGGGTCTCCCCGCAGACCACGGTGGTCTACGCGGCGGGCCCCGGGTGCCTGGTGTTCGCCGTGCACGACGACCACCCCCACCGGCCGAGGCTGTTCGGGCCGGACGCCGGGCACGGCGGTCTGGCCACGGTCGTCGAACTCACCCACGGCCTGGGCGGCACAGCCGTGGTCCGGGGCGACGCCGACGGTCCGGGGAAGAGCGTCTGGATCACGCTCCCGCTGTGAGCCCGCCGGTCCACGGCCGCCGGAGGGCGGGGACGTGCCGGGTTGCTAATGTCGGAAAGCGTCGAGGCGGACGCCGACGAACAGATGAGGCGATGGACCGAGGACCGGCCGCCCGGGCCGTGCCGCCGCGCCGGAAAGGGGGACGGCACGATGACCGCGCCGCTGTACCAGCTGAAGGCCGAGTTCTTCAAGACGCTGGGCCATCCCGCCCGCATCCGCGTGCTGGAACTGCTCAGCGAGCGCGAGCACGCGGTCGGGGAGATGCTTCCCGAGGTGGGCATCGAACCGGCGCACCTCTCGCAGCAGCTGGCGGTGCTGCGCCGGGCGAACCTGGTGGTCGGCCGCAAGGAGGGCTCGACCGTGTACTACTCGCTGACCAGCCCGCACGTGGCGGAACTGCTGCGGGTGGCGCGCACCATCCTGTCCGGCGTGCTCGCCGGGCAGGCCGAACTGCTCGCCGACCTGCGGGCCGCGCAGGACGAGCCGAAACCGCTGCCGTAGACGACGGCGGTCCCGGCCCAGGGGCCGGGACCGCGAAGACGGCCGTGCCGGGACGGGACCGGTGCGCACCCGCCCCGGTCAGACCTCGCCCCGCCAGGAGCCCGTCTCCAGACCCCGCCGCTCGATGAACTCCTTGAACCGCTTCAGGTCACCGACGGCCTGCCGCTTGACGAAGCCGAGCTTGTCGCCCACGTTCTCGGCCACCCCCTGCGGATCGAAGTCCATCTGCAGCATCACCTTGGTGGTGGTGTCCCGCACGCGGTGGAACGTGACGACGCCGGCCTGCCGCGCCTCACCGTCGACCGTCGTCCAGGCGACGCGCTCGTCCGGGATCTGCTCGGTGATCTCGGCGTCGAACTCCCGCTCCACGCCCCCGATCTTGGTCACCCAGTGGGTCAGCGTGTCACTGCGCTGTTCGATGCGTTCGACGCCGTCCATGAACTCCGGGAAGCTCTCGAACTGGGTCCACTGGTTGTAGGCGGTGCGGACCGGGACGTCGACCTCGATCGATTCCTCTACCTGCGACATGTGGCGGCTACCTCGCTTTCCGATGGGGTACGGAACGCGGGTACCTGATTTCGCGCCGGGCAGTCCTGGCGATTCCGGCGCACCGGCCCGGCGGGGGGTCAGGCCTCCTCGCGGCGGCAGTGCAGGAAGAGCTGGGGCTCCGGCCGGGCGTCGGGATGGGTCGGGGTGAACATCACGCTCTCCTGCGACTCCACCACCAGGCCCGCCGCGCGCACGAGGGCGACGACGCCCTCGTGCGGGAAACTGGTGACCCGCACGTCCTGCCCCATGAAGACGCCGTCGAACCCCTCGACGTCCAGCGGCACGGTGGCCAGCGCGAACGGACCGCCCGGCCGCAGCGCCCGCGCCAGCCGGCGCACCAGCTCCGACTGCTCCGCCCGGGACATCTGCAACAGCGCGAAGTACACGCAGACCGCGTCGAACGAACCGTCCTCGAGCGGCGTCCGGCGGATGTCGGCACACCGGAACTCGGCCTCCGGAACCTGCCGGGAGGCGATCTCCACCATCACCGGGGACACGTCGACGCCGAGCACCCGGTGACCGGCCCCGGCGAGCGCGGCGGCCGTGGGACGGCCCGTCCCGCTGCCCACGTCCAGCACCCTGCTGCCGGGCGCCAGTTCCCCGAGCAGCCGGTCCAGCGACGCCCGGTGCGCCGGTGAGGCGGCGAAGGCCTTCTCGTACTCGCCGCCCAGCGCGTCGAACACCGCCGCCGCCGGTGACCCGTGATCCTCGCCGACCAAGACGCACCCCCGTCTCCACGTACCGATGCGGGGCATCGTGCCATCCCCGTCCCGCCACCACAACGAGGCGGTGTCCGGCACCGTCCGTGCCGGCTCGCGCACACGCGGAACGGCGGGGCCGGGATGTGCCGGCCCCGCCGATCGTCCACCACACGCCCCCGCCGAACCGTCAGGCGATGGTCGAGGCCGTCCTCCCCGGCGCCACCGACCCGCGGATCGAGGGGTCCGGATGGTGCGGAGGGCGGTGCTGTCCGCCGCCGGCGTCCTGGACGCCGACGGCCGCCCCCTCGGCGCCCCGGCGGACCTCGGCTCCGCGCCGGGGGCGCTCGAGCACTTCCTCGACCAGGTCTCCCAGCCGTGCCCGGACACCGCCCGGGGCCGGCCCTTCGGGCACCGCGTGCACGGCGGGAACGACGTCACGGGCGCGGTGCAGGCCATCGAGGCGATCACGAGGGGCCTCGGCCGGCGGCGCGCGGCCGAGGGGGTGACCGTCACCGGCGAGCCGGACGGGGCCGCCGTCGGACGCTGCCGGGAACCGGGAGCCACGGCGGCGGCCGGCCGGTGGACCGAGCCCCGCGGGCCGGCGCCGTCAGGTCTCGTCCATGCGCCGCCGGTCCTGCTCGTCCCAGGCCCGGGTGTCGCGCGGCTGCGTGTAGGGCTCCGCCTCGGGCGGAAGGCCCCCGGCGATGGCCCGCTGCCGGGCGATCTCCGCGTCGAACTCCAGTCCCAGCAGAATGGCCAGATTGGTGATCCACAGCCAGATCAGGAACACGATGACACCGGCCATCGTGCCGTACGTCTTGTTGTACGACCCGAAGTTGGCGACGTAGAGGGCGAATCCGGCGGAGGCGACCAACCAGATCACCAGGGCCAGGAAGCTGCCCGGAGTGATCCACCGGAACCCCTTGACCTTGGCGTTCGGAGCCGCCCAGTACAGCAGCGCGATCATGATGACGACCAGGAGGACCAGCACCGGCCACTTGGCGATCGACCACACGGTCAGCGCCGTGTCGCCCAGCCCCAGCAGGTCGCCCGCCTGACGGGCGACCGAGCCGGTGAAGACCACGATCAGCGCACTGACCACGGCCATCACCAGCAGCGCGACCGTCACCCCGAGCCGTACCGGCAGCACCTTCCACACCGGGCGTCCCTCGGGCATGTCGTAGACCGCGTTCGCCGAGCGCATGAACGCCGCCACGTAGCCGGACGCCGACCAGACGGCCAGGACCAGACCGACGACCGCCACGACCGACCCGATGCCGGCCCGGCCCTGCAGCTGTTCGACCGCCCGCGTGATGATGTCGCGGGCCGCGCCGGGAGCGGTGAGCTCCCGCAGGTTCTCCAGCACCTTGTCCGTGGTGGACCTGCCGGTCAGGCCCAGCACCGAGACCAGGGCCAGCAGCGCGGGGAACAGCGACAGCACGCCGTAGTACGTCAGGGCGGCGGCCCGGTCGGTGAGTTCGTCGTCCTTGAACTCGCGCAGACTGCCCTTCAGCGCCGCGCCCCACGCCCCTTTGGGCAGCTTGCCCGGCGTGTCCGGCGCCGCGCGTTCCACCTCGTCGCTGGGCCCGGGGCCGTCCGCCGCGTCCGCCCCGCCCGGACGGGGCCCGTCCGTCACGCTCTCATCGGCCTGCCGGCCGTTCCGCCCCGGGATATGCAGCTTCATGCCCCACGGGTAACCAGGGACCGGCGGACTAAGCCGGTGACCCGGGCGCCGACCTGGTCGGAAAAAGGTTGTGGGAGCGCTCCCAGGGGTGAAGGATGCCAGGCATGACCCAGTCCCCCAGGATCCGCCCGTACCGCCGCGAGGACCGGCCGGCCCTCGACGACATCTGCATACGCACCGCGCACAACGGCCAGGACAGCCGTCCGCACTACCGGGACCCCGGCGTCTTCCCCGACACCTTCGCGGCGCCCTACGTCCACCTGGAGCCGGAGCTCGCCTTCGTGCTGGACGACGGCGGCGGCCGGGCGGTCGGCTACATCGTCGGCGCCGCCGACACCGTCGGTTTCGCCCGGGCCTTCCGCGCCGCGTGGCTGCCCCTGGTCGCCGACCGCCACCCCGAGCCGTCCGGGCCGCCGGCCACTCCGGACGAGGCGATCGCCTGGCTGCTGCACCACCCGGAGCGGATGGTCGTCCCGGAACTGGCCGCCTGGCCGGCCCATCTGCACATCGACCTGCTGCCCGACTGGCAGGGGCGCGGTCACGGGCGGCGGCTGATGCGGACCTTCCTCGAGGCGCTGCGGGACAGGGGGGTGCCGGCGGTCCACCTCGTCATGGCGACGGCCAACAAGCCGGCCCGGGCCTTCTACGACCGCATGGGCTTCGAGGAGATCGACGCGCCGATGGACGACTCGGTCGTCTGCCTCGGCCGTACGACACACGACCTCGACGGACTCTGAGGGAGCGGCGCCCGTCCCCGCCGAACGCGCCACTGCCCCCGCGGAAGTGGCGCGCACGCGTGTCGCCGCTCCGCTTCGACCGGAGGACGAGGCACGCGAACGACGACTCCACCGTCCGGCCGCACGACCAAGGCCGGCCGCGGCGCGGACCACGTCCTCGTCCACGTCACCCGGCAGGGCTTCGACCCCACCACCGAGCCGCTGGGCCGGTACGGCCTCCAGCGGGCGGCCCGCACCGGCTCGTACGCGCCAGGCCGGAACCACTCGATCCCGGTGCGCACTTTCCGGTCCCGGCGGCCGTCACGTCGTCCGCACGGTCCGGCAGGCCCCGCACACGGACCAGCCGCACCTGCTGTGCGGTGACGCGGACTTCGGCCGAGGCACCCGAACTTCACCGTTCCCGTCCCGGTTCCCCGCCGGACCCGCGCGGGTCCGGCGGGGAACCGGTGTGCGCGGGGCCGGGTCTGCGGGATTCCGCGAGGAATCCGCGAGGCCCTTGAACACACGGCGGCCCGCCCGCGTATGGGGCGTGGGAATCCTCTGCCCCCGCAACAGAAGCGTAGGAGTACTGTCTTGGCACGCAACACACGCAGACGCCCCAAACAGCGCGCGACCCTCGCCGCGTTCGCCCTGATCCTGGGCGGCGGCGGGATGGCGGCGGCCAACGTCTACGCTTCCGCGACGGAGGAGGGCGGCCGGGCACAGGTCCTCTCGGGCGCCACGATCGACTGCCCGGACGTGGCCACCGAGCTGACGGCGGTGCCCGGGGAGGCGCGGGCGGAGGTGGACCGGGAACTCGCCGGCCTGGACGCGCAGATCGCCGACGCCTACGAACGGCTCGGGGAGTCGGCCGAGGCCCTCCGCCAGGACCCGGGCTTCGCGAGGAACGCGATAGCCGAGCCGCTCGAGGAGAAGCGTTCCGCGGCCCTCGCCCGCATCGCGACCGCCATCGAGCGGGCCGGCGACCGGCCCGAGGGCCTCGAGGAGCTCGCCGCCTGCGCCGTGCGCGAGTCCGGCAACGCCGCGCGGCCGGACGCCGGGCAGGAGGGCGACGACGCCCAGGACGCCGGCGACGAGGACGCCGGCGACGAGGACGGGCAGGCGGGCGACGGAGGCGACGGCCAGGACCGGCAGGGCCGGGACCAGGGCGGCAACGGCGGTCAGGCCGGCAACGGACCCGTCGCCGGCGACTACGTCGACATCAAGAGCGTCCAGCCGGCCGACGCCGCGCCGGAGCAGACGGGCAACGCCTCCCGCGGCACCTTCACCAGCGAGTGCGGCGTCAACGAGAACGGCCTGTTCAACTCGGACAACGTGATCGCCGCCCCGGGGGTCGGCAACGGCGCCCATCACTTCCACGACTACATCGGCAACCAGGCCACCAACGCCTTCTCCAGCGACGAGGACCTGGCGCGGGCGGAGACGAGCTGCGCGGACCAGGGCGACAGGTCGGCGTACTACTGGCCCGTACTGCGGCTGCAGAACGGGACCCGCGAACAGGACGCCGACTCCCCGGGCGGCGGCATCGAGGGCAACGTCGGTGAGATCGTCACGCCCAAGGAGGTCACGCTGACCTTCGTGGGCAACCCGCGGGGCGAGGTCACCGCCATGCCCCGGCTGCTGCGCATCATCACCGGCGACGCCAAGTCGTTCGTCAACGGCCCCGCCAACGCCAACGCGTCCTGGAGCTGCACCGGTTTCGAGGACCGGCAGCTGAAGGACAAGTACCCGCTGTGCCCGCAGGGCAGTGACGTGGTGCGCACGTTCGACTTCCAGAGCTGCTGGGACGGCCGCAACACCGACAGCGCCAACCACCGTACGCACATGGCGTTCACGGACGCCGAGGGCAACTGCCCGGCCGGCTTCAAGCCCGTGCCGCAGCTGGTGCAGCGCATCGTCTACGACGTCGACGCGCCCAGTCTGAACGACGGGGGGAGGACCACGCCGCTGTTCGCGGTGGACTCCTTCCCGGAGCAGCTGCACAAGCCGATCACGGACCACGGCGACTTCATCAACGTCTTCGACGAGGACCTGATGAACGAGGTCGTCGACTGCATCAACAAGGGCCGTACCTGCGGCGCCGGCGACGGCGACGGCGGAGGCGGCGACGAGCCGGGCGAGGAGCCCCAGCAGCCGGAGGAGCCGCAGCAGCCGCAGGAGCCCACGGCGACGCCCGACGACCCGGGCCGGGGCGGCGGCGACCAGGGCGGCGACGCGGACCAGGGCGGCGACGCGGACCAGGGCGGCGACGCGGAGCAGGGCGGCGACGCGGAGCAGGGCGGCGACGGACAGGAGCAGCCGTCGAAGACGCCGGCCGCCGAGAAGCCCGGGAAGGGCGACGGCACCGCCCGGCCCGAGCAGCCCGACGTCAAGGTTTCCACCCCGGCCCAGGCCGCCGGTACCGGTGACCGGGACGGCGACGACAAGGGCGCCGCGGACGAGGGCGGTCAGGCGGCCCGGGCCGCCGAGGTGCCCGGCAGCCTCCCGGAACTCGGGTCCGAGGACGGGACCGGGGCACGGGCCGGCAGCGGCAGCCTCGCCGAGACCGGGGCCCGGCTCTGGCCGGCCGCGCTGGGCGGAGTGCTGGTGATCTTCGGATTCCTCGTCCTGCGGAGCGTGCGGCGCGGGACCTGACCGTCCCGCGGCACATCGACGCGTCGACGACGGCGGGACCCGCCCACGGGTCCCGCCGTCCCGCGTTCGCCTCCCCTCCGCGTCGATGTGCGGCGTGATCCGGTCCAGCCCCTTCGGTGTCCACCAGGCGTGCCGCCCCAGCAGGGTCATCACGGCCGGTACCGGCGGCAGCCGGCCGGCGACGACGTCCCGGAAGCCGGCCCGCGCCGACCGCACGGCTGACGACCCGCGGCACGACCGGGGCGACGATCACGCCGTGCCGTGCGCACCGCTCGCCCGGCCGCCGCGGCACGCCCGCCCCGGTCCTCCTCCCCGCCTCCGCCGCGCCGCGTGCGGAGGGCACGGGCGTGCTCCCCTCCGCCCGCGGCCGGGCGGTTCCCGGCCCTTCCCTCCCGTGGGAAGCTCACGGGATCACCCCGGCATCCCGGCCCGGGCCGTGGGGCGGGGCGGGTTCACCGGTTCGGGGCTCCGGTGACGGCGTCCGGTCCGCCGGCCGGGAGGAGCCGGCCCGCTCGGGCAGGGCGCGCGGCCGGCGCCGTCGTGCGGGCACACCCAGCGCGCCGGACCCCAGGGCGACCCCGACGCCGACCAGGGCACTGCCCGCCGCCTGGGCCGCACCGTAGGAACCGGTGCCGACGAGCGGCGCGGTGCACGCCGCCGCCACCGGGATCAGACCGGAGAACAGGGTGGCCCGCTCGGCGCCGATCCGCTGCATGCCCGTGTACCAGCACACGAAGCCGACGACGGTGACCACCACCGCCTGCCACAGCAGCGCCGCCGTCTCGACCCCGTCCGGGCGGCGCAGCCAGCCGGACCCGTCGAGCAGCATCCCGGCCGCCGCCGACTCGACCGCGGCGACACCGCACACCGCGGCGGACAGCAGGCGGGGACCCAGGGGCCGCAGCACGGGCACGGCCAGTACGGCGAACCCCACCTCCCCGACCAGCGCGCACAGCGAGAAGGCGAGGCCCGCCCCGTCCGTACGCCCCCAGCCCTGCACGGTGAAGGCGCCGACGGCCACCGCCGACGCCCCGTACAGCACCGACCGCCTCGGCCGCCGGCCGTCCAGCAGGGGGACGAGGACGGCGACCACCACGGGCGCGCAGCCCACGAAAACGCCGGGGACCGCCGGCTCCGCGGTCCGCTCCGCGGCCAGGACGGCCAGGTTGAACCCGACCATGCCGACCGCGGCGAGCAGCGCCAGCCGGGCCCACCCGCGGGGTGGGAGCGAGCGCAGTCCCGCGGCGGAGCCCCGGCCGGCCAGGGGGGCCAGCAGCAGACAGGCCAGCGCGTACCGCAGGAACTGACCGCCCGCGTACGGGTAGTCGCCGAGGACGCTGTTGGCGGTGAAGGAGCCTCCGACGAGGACACAGGCGAGCGCGGCGAGCAGGGCCCCGCGCGTGGTGACGGCGTTCATGGCAACGACGCTAGGAAGGACGGCGGTCCGTCGAGGGGTCCACTTGCGCCCCGTCGTCGGGGACCAATCCGCCGGGGAGTCCCGTCCTCGGTGGCCGGCCGGGACGGAAGCCGCGCTTCCGGCCACCGGTGTGTGACACTGGGCGCGAAGGCCGCGGTGCCGTCCGAGGGGGAGCACCGGACGGCCGTGAGAGGGGAGTCGCCGTGGACAAGGGGACGGTGCGCGTACACGAGAACGCGGGCGCGGACGCGGCGGCGGCCGTACGGCACGCCCGTTTCGGACGCCTCCCGGAGCCGGTCCGGGTGGAGGACATGGTCGAGGAGCGTCCGGCCGTCGCGCCGGACCCGGCCCGCAACGCCTTCGACCCGGACGAGTGGCTGGTGCGCTACTGCCTGTGAGGCCGGCGGCGGTCAGCGGGCGGGGCGCCGGCCGTACGCCGTCAGCAGCAGCGCCACGTCGTCCGGGCGCTCCTCGGTCCGGCGGGCCGTTCCGACCAGCCGGTCGGCGAGCTCCTCCACCGAGTCGGTGCGGCTGCGGGCCAGACAGCGAAGGACCACCTCGATGCCCGTCTCGATGTCACCACCGGGCGTCTCGACGAGCCCGTCCGTGTACAGCACGAGGACACTGCCGGGGGCCAGGGTGAGCGCCGTGACCGGGTAGACGGCCTCCGGCTGTACCCCGAGCAGCACGCCACCGGGCAGGTCCAGGCTCTCCGTGTGCCCGTCGGGGTGGCGCAGCAGGGGCGGGGGGTGGCCCGCCCGGACGGCCAGGGCACGGCCGGTGGGCGGATCGAGCTCGATGTAGCAGCAGGTGGCGAAGACGTCCGTCTCCAGCTCCGCCAGCAGCCGGTTGGTGTGGGTGATGACCTCCTGCGGCGGCCGCCCGCTGGCGGCGAAGGCGTGCACCGCGCTGCGCAGCTGCCCCATGACGGCGGCGGCACCGACGCTGTGTCCCTCGACGTCGCCGATGACCAGCGCCACCCCGCGCCCCGTCCTGATCACGTCGTACCAGTCGCCCCCGATGGCCATGCCCTGGGTGCCCGGCAGGTAGCGGCCGGTGGTGAGCAGCCCGTCGATGGCGGGCAACCGGTGCGGGAGCAGTCCCTCCTGCAGCCCCCGCGCCACGGCGGACTCGGCGTCGTACAGCCGGGCCCGCTCCATCGCCTGCGCGGTCAGACCGCCCAGCGCGGTCAGCGCGGTGCGTTCCTCGGGAGTGAACCGGTGCGGCGCGTTCCAGCCGAGGATGCAGGAACCGACCGGGTGGCCGGAGGCGATCAGCGGCAGGAACGCCCAGGCGCTCATCGCGTCCAGGAGGAGCTGGGGGTAGGCCTTGACCAGCGCTTCCGGCGACTCGAAGAAGAGCGGCAGCCGGGTGGTCAGGGCGTGCACCCCGGGCAGGTTCGCGCTGAGCGGCACCCCTTCGAAGTCGTCGAGGAAGTGCTCCGGGTAACCGGACTCCCACAGCAGGTGCATCCGGTTGTCACGGATCGTGTAGAGGGCGATCTCCTGCGCGCCGAACGCGGGCAGCAGCTGCTCGGCGACGGCCAGGCAGACGTCCCTGACGGTGACGGCCTCGGTCAGCACGCTGGCCATCTGCACCACGTGGTAGAGGGCTCCCGCGCGGGCCGTCCCGACCAGCCCCGGCGCCGCGGCGGCGTCCCCGTCGCCCGGGGCCAGGGACCGGCCCGGTTCGGCCCCCGCGGGGGCGCCGGTGGGGAAGACGCGGCCGGTCAGCCCGTGCACCCCGGGGTAGAGCACGAACCCCAGCCAGCCGCCGTCCGGGGCGTGCACCAGGTACGACACCGGTTCCTGCGACAGCATCGCGGCCCGGTAGCGGTCCTCGTAGGCCGGATCGCGCAGCCAGGGGAGCACGTCCCACGGGTAGTGGCCGAGCATGTGCTCCAGGTCGCAGTCCAGCAGTTCCTGGCAGCGGCGGTTGGCGTAGACGATCCGGCCGTCCTGGTCCAGGGAGAACACCCCGTCGGGCAGTCGCTCGGCGGCCTCCGCCGCGGTGACCCCGCCGGCCGCGTCGACGAGGGCGCCCACCAGGAGCCGGGCGCCTCCTCCCGTCCGCACGACGTGGCCCCACAGCTCGACCGGCCGGTAGCGCACCCGCCCGTCGTCCCCGGCCTCCTCCAGCACCCTGAAGCTCCGGCCCCTGATCTGCCCGGTCTCCGCCGCCTCCCGCCGGCCCATCCGCAGTTCGTACAGGTCCTCGGGGGACACCCGCTCCTCGACCTCCGCCATGGTGCCGCCGAACTCCGTCCGGTCGGCGCCCAGCAGGGACAGCGCGTCGTCGTCCCCGGACCACCGGTCGCTGTCCAGGTCCCACTCGATCATGCCGACCGACACGGCCCCGAGGGAGGGGGCGGGCAACTTCACGCCGACCGGCTGGTCGTTGTAGTCGATGCCGTACGCCACGGCGTCCGCGCCCTCCCGGCCGGGCGTCCGGCGGGCGAACCCGGTGAGGCGCTCCTCCATGTCCCGCCCCGCGGCGTGCAACGCCGCCCGCACCGTCCGCTCGTCCACCGGCTCCCGGGCGGCCGACCGCAGGACGGACAGGACGCCCACGGGTTCGCCGCCGACGCGCACCGGGTGGAAGGCGGAACCGAACGAGTACGGCAGCGCGGCGGTGAACTGCGGGAAGCGCAGCATCATGGCCCGCTCGTCCGGCAGCCACATGCTCTCGCTCCTGCGGTACGCCTCGGACATGGGCAGCGCACCGCCCACGGGCACCCGCCACCAGGTCATCAGCAGCGACCGCGGGACGCCGGCCACCACGCACAGCACCAGCGAGCGCCGGTCCGGCGAGCGCAGGTACACCAGTCCACCGTATCCGCCGATGTCCTGGACAGCCGCCACCACGGGCTCCGCGAGCGCGTCCTCGATCCGGTCCGCCGGGTGCGTCGTCCGCGGCCCGTCCGCGGCCTCCCCGGCGCCGCGGCCGGGCACGCCCGCCGGCCGTTCCCCATGCGGTGCGGCGGCTGCATCATCCATGTCGCGTCCTCCCGGTGCGGACGCACGGGACATCCGTTCGCTCCCCACCAGGATGTGCCATGCCGGACGGTCCGGCGCGGTGGAGCCGCAACCTTCGGGTCATCCCGGTCGTCTCACCCGATACCAGAAGGATGCGAGCCCAGGGGGCTGAAAATGCTACAAAAGAGAATGATCTGTGTGACCCTCGCGCTGGTGGGCGCCACGCTGACCACGGCGGCGGTCCCGGCCGTCGCCGCCCCGGCGGTCCCGGCCGCGGCCGCGGCCTGCCCGACCGGCTGGGGCAGCCTGTCCAAGTCCGGCCCCGGCAGCACGGCCACGCCGGTACGGGACATCAGGACCGGGCGGCACGACTGCTACGACCGCATGGTCGTCGACCTGCCCGGCGCCGCGCGCGGCGGCCTCGGCTACTCCGTCCGGTACGTCGACCTCCTCCGCCAGGACGGATCGGGCCGGCCCGTCCCGGTCTCCGGCGGCGCCGTCCTCGAGGTGCGGGTGGCCGCGCCCGCGTACGACCCCGAGAGCGGCGAGCCCACCTACCCGGTGCGCGCCGGAGGCGCCCTGCCGGGCGTCGACCTCACCGGGTACCGCACGTTCCGGGACGCGCGGTTCGCCGGCAGCTTCGAGGGCGAGACCCAGATCGGGCTCGGCACGCGGGCGCGGCTGCCGTTCCGGGTGCTGCAGCTCGACGGCCACCTCGTGGTCGACGTCGCCCACGACTGGACCGGCGGCAGCTGAGCCGCCGCCGGGCGGTCACCGCTCCGGGGCGCCCGTCTCGCAGACCCGGCGCGCCACCTCGCGCAGTTTGGTGTTGGTGCGCTGGGACCGGGTGCGCAGGAGGTCGAAGGCCTGGTCCTCCGTCAGCCGGTGGCGGCCCATCAGGATGCCCATCGCCTCGCCGATCAGATGCCGCGTGGCGATGGCGTCCTGCAGCTGGGCGTCGGTCCTGGCGGTGGAGAAGGCGACCGCCGCGTGGGAGGCCAGCAGCCAGCCGGCCGTCTCGCTGTCCTCGGTGAACGCGCCCGGCTTGTGGGAGTACAGGTCGAGGGCCCCCAGCTCCTCCTCCCGGGTGTACAGCAGGAAGCTCATCATGCTGCCCACCCCGAGCTCCCGGCAGCGCGGCACGAAGGACGTCCAGCGTTCGGGGTCCGCGGTGAAGTCGGGGATCCGGAAGAGGCGTTCGGCCCGGTCGGGCCGGGCCGCGTCGAGGCAGGGCCCTTCGCGCAGACGCTCCTGGAGGCGGTCGCTGTCGACCACGAACTGCGCGGTCGGCGCCAGCGAACTCACCCGGTCCCCCCGCAGGACGAGGATCCCGGAGGCGTCGCAGCCGTCGACGAGCTCCACCGCCTTGCGCGTGATCTGCTCCAGGGTCGAGTCGAGGGTGTGCTCGGCCAGGAGGTCACGCGCCATGGAGGCCATCTGCCGCGCGAAGTCCTGCCAGTCCACCGTCCGCCTCCCTGGGTGCCGCAGTCAGCACACACCGCCCCTACCCCGCGCCGGCGCACGGCACGCCGGTGAACGGCCGGATCCGGGGCAGACGGCGTAAGCGATCTCCGGGAGTCCCGTGGACCCCCGTGCGCACGTCCTGCCGGCCGCGAGAGAGGAGCCACCGGGGTGACCGTGCACCGGCACCGTACACGTCCGAGGCATCACGGGCGTCGCTTCGACCTGCGGGCGACGGCCATGTTCTTCGGCCTGCTCGCCACGGCCCTGATCGTCGCCGGCTTCGCGGTGCGCGCGCTGGCCGGAGTCGTGCAGCGGCGCCCGGTGTGGGCCGTCGTCCTGCTGTGCGTGGCCGTCGCGCTCCTGCTGGCCCACGGACGCAGGCGGCGCCGGCTGTCCGCGGCGAGGATCGCCCGCCGGGCGGGCGAGGCACTGGAACAGGGCACGTCGACGGCGCTCGACGCCCTGGACGCCCCCGCCCCGTCCCCGCTCCCGCCCGCGATCCCCGCACCGGCCGGGGCGTACGACGACACCCTCCCCGCGGTCGTCGCGCCCGTCGCTCAGGGCGTCGGCCACGACGCCCTGAGCCCCGAGGAGTTCGAGGCGGCGATAGCCGGCCTGTGCGCACGGGACGGCTGCACGCGGGTGGAGGTCGTCGGGGGAGCGGGGGACCTGGGCGCCGACGTGACGGGCCTGACCCCCGACGGCCGCCGCCTCGTCGTCCAGTGCAAGCGCTACGGCGAGGACAACAAGGTGGGCTCGCAGGACCTCCAGCGCTTCGGCGGCACCTGCTTCACCGTCCACGAGGCGGACGTCGCCCTCGTCGTCACCACCAGTGACTTCACCGCGCCGGCCGTCGAGTACGCCGAACAGTGCGGCATCGTGTGCGTGAACCGCGACGCCCTGCTCGCCTGGAGCGAGGGACGGGCGCCGGCCCCCTGGGCGGCGGACGCGCCCGCGGGCACGGCGGAGGCGTAGGCCCGGTTGTCAGTGCCGGATGTCACCCTGCCGGTATGGACGAACTGGAGTTCATGCGCGGCAGGGTCTACGGGGCGGACCACGACGATCCGGGCCCGCGCGACGGGCGGTCGTACGTGGAGCTGTCCGGCGGCCCGCTGGACGGCCTGCTGCTGGACGTCACCGACCGCGGCGAGACGGAACTGAGGCACGGCGTCGGTCTGCCCACCGAGATAGGCCGCTACGGCGCGGGCGGACGCGCGCTGTACGCGCCCCGCGACACCGGTGCCCGGGTGTACGACTGGCGGGGCGACGTTCCCTAGCCGCCCGGCCGGGTACGGGGCAGGTGTGACCGTGGACGCCGCCGGGCGTGCGGGGCGCCGGGGCGCGCGGGGAAGTGGAGCGAGCCATGGGACTGCTGGCGGAAGGCGGCTCGGTGCTGCGTGACCGGATCGGCCGGGCGATCTTCTCCCGGGTCGCCGGACCCGACGGCCCGGACAACCGCGCACGCATCCACGGCACGCCCGGCCCGCGCTGGTTCGGACCCGACCGGCCGGTCAGGAGGGTGCACGGGGACGCGTCCATGTTCATCGGCGGACTGTCGGCCCTGCTGCTGCAGTCGCTCCACCCGCTGGCCATGGCCGCCGTCGCCGGGCACTCCGGGTTCCGCGGCGACCCCTGGGGGCGCCTGCAGCGCACCAGCACCTTCCTCGCCGTCACCACGTACGGCACCGCCGACAGCGCCCAGCGGGCCGTCGAGCGGGTGCGGGCGGTCCACGAGACGGTGCGCGGCACCACCGCCGACGGCGAGCGGTACCGGGCGTCCGACCCCCGTCTGCTGTGCTGGGTGCACATCGCCGAGGTCGACATGTTCCTGCGCGCGCACCAGCGCTACGGCGCCCGTCCCCTGGACGGCGAGGGCTGCGACGCGTACGTCGCCGACATGGCGCGGATCGCCACCGCGCTCGGCGTGCCCGACCCGCCGGTCGACCGCGCCGGACTCGCCGAGCGGCTGGCCGCCTACCGCGGCGAGCTGCGCGCCACCCCCGAGGCGCGCTCCACCGCCCGCTTCCTGCTGCTCAACCCGCCCGTCCCGCTGCTCGCCCGGCTGCCGTACGGCGTCCTCGCCGCCAACGCCGTCTCCCTGCTGCCGACCTGGGCCTCCCACGCACTGTGGCTGCCCCGCGTCCCCCCGGCCGAGGGCCTCTGCGTACGTCCCCTGGGCACCGCGGTCACCGCGGGCATCCGCTGGGCCCTGGCCCCCACCCGCGACACGACGACCTGACCGCGGGCGGCCACCGCCGCCGCGCGGGCGCCGGGGCTGCGCGACCCCGCCCCGCCCCGGCGCGGAGCCCCCGGTCGACCCCGGTTGACCCCGGTTGACCCCGGTCAGAAGGGGCACTCAGTGCTGACGCTGACTGACGTCACGCTCGGACACGGGAGGTCGAAGTGGCGGTTCGCCATCATCTGGTCAGAACGAGCCCGCAGTCCGTCTGGGCCGTGCTGGAGGACGGGACCCGGTACGCGGACTGGGTGGTGGGCACCTCCTCGTCGAAACCGGTGCGCGGCCACTGGCCGCAGCTCGGCTCGGCGATCGGCTTCGAGGTGCGGTTCGGGCCCCTGAGCCTGTCCAACGAGACCGTCGTCCGGCGCTGTCTGCCGGGCGAGGTGCTGGAGCTGGAGGCCAAGGCCGGCCCCCTCGGCACGGCCCGCATCGCCATCGAGCTGCGGCCCTGGGGCGACCACTGCCTGGTCATCGTGGACGAGCACCCGCTGAAGGGCGCCGGCGGCACGGTGCACAACGCGGCCGTGGAGGCCCTGATCCAGATCCGCCACCGCGCCATGCTCGCCCGGCTGGCGAGGATCTGTGAGGCCGACGCGGCCGAGGCGGAGCGGCGCCGGTCCCTCGGCCAGGTGGTGACGCCGGCCCCCGGCGGGGGAGGCGCCCGTGCCTGACGCCGTGGTGATCGGGGCCGGCCCCAACGGGCTGGTCGCGGCCAACCTGCTCGCCGACGCCGGCTGGAGCGTCGAGGTGCTGGAGGAGCAGCCGGAGCCCGGCGGGGCCGTGCGCCACGACCGGGGCGTCGACCCCGGGTTCGTCAGTGACCTCTGCAGCTCCTTCTACCCGCTCGCCGCCGCCTCCCCGGTCGTCTCCGGGCTGCACCTGGAGCGTCACGGACTGCGCTGGAGCCACGCCCCGCACGTCGTCGCGCACCCCCTGAGCGACGGCCGGTGCGCGGTCCTCGACCGTCGTGTCGACGTCACCGCCGACTCGCTGGAGGCCTTCGCGCCGGGCGACGGGGACGCCTGGCGCCGCCTGCACGACATGTGGGAGCGCCTCCGGCCGGATCTCCTGGACGCCCTGTTCACCCCCTTCCCGCCCGTCCGCTCCGGGATCCGGCTGGCCGTCGGACTGCGCGGCACGGGTGGGCTGCGCATGGCGCGCACCCTGGTCCTGCCGGTGCGCCGCATGGCGGAGGAGGAGTTCCGGGGCGAGGGCGGGGGGCTGCTGCTGGCCGGGAACGCGCTCCACGCCGACCTGGCCCCGGAGGCCGCGGGCAGCGGCGGCTTCGGCTGGCTGATGACGATGCTCGGACAGACGTACGGATTCCCGGTGCCGGCCGGTGGCGCCGGAGCCCTCACCGAGGCCCTGGCACGCCGCCTCGAGACGCGCGGCGGGGTGCTGCGCTGCGGCAGGCGCGTCGACCGGATCCTGGTGCGTGACGGCCGGGCGACGGGGGTGCGCACGGCCGACGGCGAGACGTTCGCGGCCGGCCGCGCCGTCCTCGCGGACGTCGCCGTGCCCGCCCTGTACCGCGAACTCCTCGGCCCCGAGGACGTCCCCGCCCAGCTCCGGTCCGACCTGCGGCGCTTCCAGTGGGACTTCGCCACCTTCAAGGTCGACTGGGCGCTGGACGGCCCGGTGCCCTGGAACTGCGAGCAGGCCGCGGGCGCCGGGACCGTCCACCTCGCCGACGGCATCGACGAACTCACCCGCTTCGCCGCCCAGCTCGCCACCGGCACCGTCCCCGACCGCCCCTTCTGCCTGTTCGGCCAGATGACGACCTCCGACCCGTCGCGCTCCCCGCGGGGCACCGAGTCCGCGTGGGCGTACACCCACGTGCCCCACGACATCACCGGCGACGCGGGCGGGGACGCGCTCACCGGCACGTGGGACGCCGGGGAGCAGGAACGCATGGCCGACCGCGTGGAGCGCCAGGTGGAGCGCTTCGCCCCCGGCTTCCGCTCCAGGATCCGGGCCCGGCGCATCCTCGCCCCGCCCGCCCTCCAGTCCCTCGACCGGAACCTGCACGGCGGCGCCATCAACGGCGGCACCACGGCCATGCACCAGCAGCTGTTCTTCCGCCCGGTCCCCGGCACCGGACGTCCCGAGACCCACGTCAAGGGCCTGTACCTGGCGTCCGCCGGCGCCCACCCGGGCGGCGGCGTGCACGGCGCGCCGGGCGCCAACGCCGCACGG
>NZ_JBEORT010000072.1:0-35126 GCF_040302425.1 Streptomyces sp. NPDC126497 | reverse complement strand
GACCGGCTGCCCGGTGCCGTGGTCCTCGTAGTAGAGCTCGATGTCGGTGCTGTTCTCCTGGCCGACGGTGATGAACGCCATGGTGGTCACTGCCTTTCGGTGGGGGACGCGGTGCGGGTGTCGGGCCGGTGCGGGCGGCCCCGACCTCGCAAGAAACCTAGCGCACAACTCAGTTGTGCGCAATTAAATAGCTCCCCCTTCGTCGCCGGTCCTCGTGAACCGGCGAGCGGGGGTCCGGGCAGGGAGCGGCGCCGCCCTCCCGGGCATCCGGCCCCGATGCCGGGTCAGCGGGTGACGTCGAGCGTGGCCGCGCGGGGCACGAACGTCGTGCCACCGTCCTTCGCCGTCGCCAGCACCGACACGTACCAGGCGCCTTCCGCCAGGCCGGCCGCGTCCCGCCGCGTCACCCTCAGGGTGTAGGTGCAGCGGACCGTCCCGGCCGAGGCGCCACGGCACTCGGCCTCGTCCACGTACCGCATCTCCGCCTCCGTCGGGTCGAGCGCCGAGCCCGCCGGCCAGGCGATCACCCTGACCTCGCGGATGCCCGAGTCGTCGCTCACCTCCGCGGAGTACGAGAACTCCCCCGCACCCCGCGAAGACGGCGCGACATAACGGGCGTCGCCGTTCTCCACGGCCGGCTGCGTGGTCCCGGAGGCCACGGCATGGCCGCCGACGGCGGCGGCCCCGAGGACGACGACACCGACGAGAGACGGGACGAGAACGCGCTGGGACATGGGTGATCCCCCTGGGGGTGAGTGGAGTGCCGAGATGCGGGAAGCACGCGGAAGAACCGGTGGTCGGCCGGCCGCCTTCCCGATGTGATCGAGACTAGGGCCGGGACAGGACGCGGTCCTCACGCCGCGGAACGATTCACGCCTCGAACCGTGGGTGCAGTCCCTGCACCCCAGGTAAGAGGACGGGCTCCGCCTTGAGCCCGAGGACAGCCGCTCACCTGCGGTCCTACCCTTGATCCCTCATGAAGAGAACCGACGACCGGCTCCTGCCCCTCCTCCTGCTCGGCGCCCAGACCGCGGTGTGGCCGGGAGCCGACCTGTTCCGCGGGACCGTTCCGGCGGGGGACGACCTTTTCGTGGCGTCCCTCGTCGCCGGGCTGGTGACGGCCGCGCTCTGCCTGCGCCGTTCGAAACCGGTGGTCGCCCTCCTCCCGGTCGCCGCCGCCTGTGCGGTGGGCGCCGCCGCCTTGCCCACCGGGGCCACGGCGGCGTCGGGAACGGCGGGCGTGGCCCTGGCCCTGTTCACCGTGGCCGCCGAACGCGACACCTTCACCGCCGTGCTGTGCGTGATGGCACTCACCGCCTGGCAGTCCCTGTACGGCATCACCCTGCACGGGCTCAGTGACCGCGACGGACTCGACCTCGTCCTGACGATCGTGCTGTACGCCGCCGCGTCCGCCACCGGGATGCTGGTGCGGCGGAGCCGGCGCGCACAGCGGGCGTCCGAACAGCGGCTGAAGCGGGCCGAGATCGAGCGCCACCGGCTCCCGGCGGTCGAACGGCAGCGGATGAAGAGGGAGTTGCACGATGTCAGCGCCCACCACCTGACGGCCGTGGTCGTCACGGCGGGTGCGGCGCTCGGGCTGCGCGACCGCCGCCCCGAACTGGCCGACCAGGCCCTCCGCTTCGCCGTGGAGACAGGCCGTGAGGTCACCCGGGCGCTCGGCGCGGTGAGGGCGCCGGCGCCCTCACGGGAACAGCGGCCGTCGCCGAGGGAGCGGCTGCTGGGCCTGGTCGCCGGGGTCTCCCAGGTGGGCCACCACGTGGAGCACGAGATCGACGCGCTACCGGACGACGCCGTCGGGGACGCGGCGTACGGCATCGTGCGCGAGGCGCTGACCAACGTGGCGCGGCACGCGCCCGGCGCGCACACCACCGTGACGTGCCGGTACGGCGACGCCCGCACGGAGGTCGTCGTCACCAGTGCCGCGCCGCCGGCCGGTTCGCCGGCCCACGCCGCCGGTCTCGGCTCGGGACGCGGCCAGGGCTTTCTCCGGTCGCGGGCCCGGGAGGCGGGCGGCACCCTGACCAGCGGCCCCACGGCGGAGGGCGGCTGGGAGGTGAGAGCGGTTCTGCCCGGCCGGATCGCGGCCGCCTCGGTGAAGCCGTCGGTCCCGTGGCGGTACCGCCTGGCACAGGTGACGGCCGCCGTCGGCCTCGTCCTGCAACCGCTCCTTCCCCTCCTGCTGGTACGGACGGAACCCACCTCGACCGGCCCCGGAGTGTCGGCGGGCGTGCTCTTCGCGCTGCTGGCCGCGGGGCAGGCGCTCGCGCTGCTGTGGCGGCACCGGGCACCCCGCACCACCCTGGGCGTCGTCTGCGCGCTGGCGCTGCTCTGGCCGGCGGCGACGGCCGTGGGACAGTACACCGGCTGGGTGCTCCTTCCCTCCCTGCTGAGCATGGCCGCCACCTGCGCGGCGGTCGCCTCCGCCGCGGCCCGTGCGGCGGCCGCCGGCCCGTCGGCCGCCGCAGGCCGCCCGGGCTTGTCCCTGCGGGCCGGCCCGGTCGTGGCCGTGGTGGTGCACGCGGTGGCCACGACCGCCGCCCTGCGGCACCGGGACGCGTCCTTCCCCTTCTGGGCGCTCGCCGCGGGGGCGACGGCCCAGGCAGCCCTGGTGGTCGGCGCGGCGTGGTGGGGCGGGACCCTGCGCGGGCGTCACCGCCGGGCCGCCCGCAGCGCGCAGGCCGGACACCTCGCGGCCTGGACGGAGGAGGCGGTACGGGACGCCTGGGCCGAGCGCCGCCGGATCGCCGCCGGGCTGGAGACCACCGTGCTGGCGCGAACCGCCGACATGGTCGCGCAGGCCGAGGCGGGCCGGCTCGACGAGGTCGCCGAGCGTGCCCGTGACGCCCTCGCCGCGATGCGCGCCCTGCTCGACACGGTCCGGGACGCCCGGGCCACGCCCTCGCTGCGTCCGCAGCCCACCCTGCAGGCTCTCGACCTCCTCGGCCATCAGCTCCGGGCCACCGGCCGCGACGTCGAGATACGTCTGACCGACCGCATGCCGAGACGGCTGCCCACCCCCGTGGACCTGGCTGCCTACCATGCCTGCGAAACGGTACTCGCGGCCGGCGGCGAGGAGCCGATGGTGGTGGAACTCGACGTGGACGACGACGCGTTGACGATCACGGCGACCGGAGTTCCGGACACCGAGCGTCACGCCCTGTGCCAACGGCTTTCGGCACGGGCCGTGGTGGCCGACGGGACGGTCGTCACCGGTCCGACGGGGCCGGTCCGCGTCCTGCTGCCGCTGACCGCGGCGTCGGCTGTGCCGCAGGACGACGAGGAGGGACAACGATGAGCCTCAGGGTGCTGGTCGTCGACGACCAGGGCATCGTACGGGCGGGGTTCGCCGCCGTGATCGACGCCGAGGAGGACCTGACGGTCGTCGGCGAGGCCGCCGACGGGTCCGAGGCGGTACGGCTCGCCGGGGAACTGGCGCCCGACGTGGTCCTCATGGACGTACGCATGCCCCGGCTGGACGGCATCGCCGCCACCCGGATCATCACCGGCCGTCCCGACGCGCCCCGCGTCCTGGTGCTGACCACCTTCGACCTCGACGCGTACGTGTTCGACGCGCTGCGCGCCGGTGCCTCCGGTTTCCTCCTCAAGGACGTGCACCCCGGTGAACTGCTCAATGGCATCCGGGTGGTGGCCGCCGGCGAGAGCGTCCTCGCCCCGTCCGCCACCCGCAGGCTCATCGGCCACTACGCCTCCGGCCCGGGCGCCGCGTCCCCGGGCGGCGGCACACCGCGCGAACTGGACAGCCTGACCGGTCGTGAGCGCGGTGTCCTCGCCCTGATCGCCGCGGGGCTCACCAACACGGAGATCGCCGAGCACCTCGGCATCACCGTCGGCACCGTGAAGTCCCACGTCAACTCGTTGCTCCGCAAGCTCGAACTGCGCGACCGGGTCCAGGCGACGATCCTCGCCTACGACCTCGGTCTCGCCCACCCCAACCCGCCCCACTCCCCCGTCTGACCCTCCACGGCCACCACGATCCAGGAGTCCGCCACCATGTCCCGTCCAGGTCCCTTCGTCCTCCGCGGTGTGCGCCGCGCCCTCGGGACCACCGCCGCCCGGGTCTATCTGGTGGCCTGTGCCCTGCTGCTCGGGTGGGCTCTCGTGACCGCCTCCGACGGGTCCATGGCGCTCGTCGTCCCGATGTTCGCCACCCTGCCGACCAGTCTCGTCCTGCTGCTCGTCCTGCCCGAAGGCGGCGCGGTGTTCCTGCTCTCCATGGTGCTCGGAGCACTGGTCAACGCCCTGGTCATCGGCTGGTGCGCCCGGACGCTGCGCCGCGGGAACGCCCCGGACGCCGCCGCCTGACGGCAAGCGGCGGGCGGACCGCCCCCCCTGCGCCGTCCCCCGGATCACCGGCGTCGGTCCCCGGGTCCGGCCGTGGGAATGCCCGAGGCCGCCGTGCGGGATCAGCGCGGTCCGGTGGGGCCGGGGATCCGGCCGGGTTCCCTCCGCGCGGCCGCGCACTGCCGCCGGCCGGGTTCCCTCCGCGCGGCCGCGCACTGCCGGAGGTACCCGCTCTCACAGGCCCGCGTGGTCCAGCAGCAGTCCGAGGTCTTCGTCCCTCACCCGGGTGACCCCCTGCGGATGCCTGTTGGACAGGGCGTGCAGCGGAACGGGGTCGCGGTGCAGCCGGCGGGTCGCCGCCGGGTTCAGCGTCGCCGTGACCCGCCACGGCTGGCGAGGGCTGCCGGCCGCCTCGTACGGCTCGCCCTCGATCTCGGCCACCGCGGCGATCTCCCGCACCGGCGCGGCGAAATAGATCCACAGCCGGTCGCCGGGGGCCATGCGGCGCCACCTGGACAGGCACCACTCCCGGCGGGGCGCGGTCCCGGCGAGTTCCAGCATGCGGTCCTTGTCCGAGGAGCCGCCGTCCGAAGCGGTGTCCGCGGGTTTCACGATGAACAGCCAGTCCACGGATGCTCCTCCGTTCCCGTGCGTCCGTGCCGTGCCGTGTTCGGCACGGCTCTCCTGTGTGCTGCCCGGTACGGGGGCCGGCATGACCGGGGCCGGGGAAATGGTTCGCGTAGGCTGACCGTCGCCCGTGGCCGGAGGAGCGCGGAAGGGCGGAGCATGGTGGTCGCGTCGATCGGTGTGTGGCTCGTCGCCGAGGCGGGCGGGGGGTTCGTGTACTCCTGGCTGGTGCCCGATGACGAACGGCGCGGCTGGATGCTGTTCACCCCGGCGGAAGGGCTCTTCCGGGAATGCGACGAAACGGGAGCCGTCCCCGAGGACGGCATGGAGGTCCGCTTCGGACTCACCGAGGAGGAGTCGGCGCGCAGGCACGCACACCGGGAGGGCGATCAGGGGTGGCGGGTGATGGTGACGGCGGCCTACGGCGTCTGGAAGGGGTTCCAGGAGCACGGGGAACCCCCACGGCGGGCCCACCGCACCTTTCACTGAGACGGCGGTCGGCCGGGCGGGACGGCCGAGGTCCGGAAGCCGGCGCCGCCGAGGA
Source organism: Streptomyces sp. NPDC126497 (assembly GCF_040302425.1). Lineage (NCBI taxonomy): Bacteria > Bacillati > Actinomycetota > Actinomycetes > Kitasatosporales > Streptomycetaceae > Streptomyces > Streptomyces sp. NPDC126497. The sequence goes on along the minus strand of NZ_JBEORT010000072.1, from coordinate 29,632 downwards.
CGTGGCGGGCGGAGCGGCGCCGTACGGCGGACCGCCGCGGCTCATCGCCGCGGTTCCGGGCCGGTCCCGGCCGGTCTGCGGCGTGTGCCGTGCCAGTCCAGTATCAGGACCGTGGCGTCGTCCCTGAGGTTGCCCCGGCAGGCGTCGAGCACTGCGGCGGTCAGGCTCCGGACGGCCTCTCTCGGGTGCAGCGGGCGGGTGTCGCGGGCGAGCGCGGCCAGGTCGACGGCCGCGGCATCGCGCTCCTGCATTCCGTCGGTGAGCAGGATCAGGCGGTCTCCGGGCCGCAGGTGCAGTTCCTGCAGCCGGTAGGGGGTCGGCGCCACCACGCCGAACGGCAGGTTGACGGCGAGCTCGACCTCTTCGACGGTGCCGTCGCGCAGCCGCAGTGGCCGGGGATGACCGGCGTTGACCAGCTCGCAGATGCCTGTTTCGAGGTCGACGCACAGCAGCTGCCCGGTGGCCAGGCCGCGGTTGTGGCTCAGCAGGGCCTGGTGGGCGCGGTTGGCCTGGTTGAGGGCGTCACAGCCGCTGCGGCGCGCCTGTCGCAGCGCGCCGATCAGCAGGGTGGCCAGCAGGGCCGAGTTCGTGTCGTGGCCCATGGCGTCGGTGACGGACAGGTGCAGGGTGTCGTGGTCGAGGGCGTAGTCGTAGGTGTCGCCGCCGATGTCGTCGGCCGGCACCAGCCCGGCGGCGAGGGTGAACTGGGCCGCCTCGCAGCAGGGGGCCGAGGGAAGCAGCTGGTGCTGGATCTCCGCGGCGAGGCTGGTCCGCGTGGTGCGCCGGCCCAGGTGGTAGAGGTCGGTGAAGCGGCGGTCCGTGACGATGATGTAGGCCAGCGCGTGGGCCGCGTCGCGGACCTGCCGGAGCACGGTGTCGTCGGCGGACTGCAGGGTCACCTCCAGCACGCCGATGCAGTCGCCGCGGTTGGTGACCGGCGTGATGACGCGCCGTCCGCCCTGGCCGTCCGGTTCCACGGCCTGGTGCTGGCTCCGCAGTACGCGGTCGTAGACGCTGCCCTGCAGGTCGATCGGCTCCTGGGAGTCCGCGACGCCGGCGCCGGCCGCGGTGAGCCGTACCAGCCGTTGACCGACGAGGTCGACGAAGAGGAAGGACACATGCTCCGCACCGAACCGCTTCTGCAGATCGCGTGCCACCACCTCGACGGACTCACCGGGCGGTGCCGCCTCCGCAGCGGCCAGCAACTCGCCCAGTTCCACGTCTCCACCCTTCACCACGACCTCCCATCGGCTGCCGCATCTTTTTCCCCGAGTTTCCGCGACCTCACTCCCACCCGTCCCGCCTGCCCGGCCAGGCGGGACGGGGCCTGCGGGACGTGTCCCGACGGGCCCGTGCGTCGTTGGCCGGTCGGAACCCGTGCACTCCACCGCTCCCGAGGAGCCCCCGTGGCCAGTTCGAGCCCGCTCTCCGCCGACCAGGACGAGGGGACGCCGCCCCTCCGTCGCCCGTTCGCCGGCGCCCCCTCCCGGCCCCGGGGCCGGACGTGAGGCGGCGACCGGCGGTGGTGCTGCGCGTCACGGCGGTCCGCAAGGGCTTCGGGTCCCGGCAGGTCCTGCGCGGAGTCGGCTTCGAGGCACGGGCGGGGCAACTGGTGGGCATCGTCGGGGAGAACGGCGCCGGGAAGACCACCCTGCTGCGCATCCTCAGCGGCGACCTGCGCCCCGACAGCGGACGCGTCGACCTGGTGGGCACGCGGGGGTACTGCCCGCAGCACCCGGTCCTGGACGAGGAGCTGACCGTGCGCCAGCACCTGCGGCTCTTCCAGGTCGCCTACCGCCTGCCGGACCCCGGCCACGCGCTCCGGCTGGTCGACGCCCTCTCCGCGGCCGGCTATCTGGACACGCCGGTGAAAGTCCTCAGCGGTGGCACCCTGCAGAAGCTGAACCTGGTCCTGGCCCTGATGCACGACCCGGACGTCGTGCTGCTCGACGAGCCGTACCAGGGCTTCGACTGGGAAACCTACCTGCGGTTCTGGGACCTGGCCCAGGAGCTGAAAGGCCGCGGTCGCACCGTGATCATCGTCTCCCACCTCGCCCACGACACCGAGCGCCTGGACGTCCTGCACCATCTGCACGACGGTCTCCTCGGGCCCTTCCCCACGGCGGGCACCCCATGAGCGCCTACCTGGTCGCCTGCCGCTACGCCCTGCTGGCCATGGCGAAGAACCGGCTGGCCGCCGTGCTCCTGATCGCCTTCATCCCGATGTGGATCACCGTGGCGAAGACCCTCACCACGCCGAAGACGTTTCCCTTCCGGCTGCGCGCCACCGGAACCTGGCTGCGCGCCGGCGGGGACGAGATCACGATGATCAGCGGCTCCCTGAACGCCGTGTCCCTCCTCGTGGGATTCCTGATGTTCAGTGCCGCACGCCGCACCAGGGCCTTCGACCGTCGTCTCACCGCGGCCGGCTATCCCCGGGCCGCCCTCATCGGCGCCAAGCTCACCACGCTCCTGGTGGCGTCAGTGCTGGTCAGCACCTATGCCACCGCCTGGATGCTGGTGTTCTGGTCCCCCCTCCAGCCCTTCCTCCTCGGCATCGCGGTCCTGGCGGTCTGCCTGGTCTACGGGGCCATGGGCATGTGTCTGGCCCTCTTCCTGCGCGGTGAGGTCGAAGGACTGGTCACGATCATCATGACCAGCATCATCGACCTCGCGCCGCAGAATCCCGTCGCCAGCACCACCGCCGACAAAGCCCTGGTCGAGCTGCTTCCGAGCTACGGCTCCCTCCAGACCAGCCTCGCCGCGGGCTTCACCCGGAACGCCACCTCGAGCCCTCTGCTCCACAGCACGGCCTGGCTGGCCGCCATGATCACCACCGTGCTCGCCGCCTTCGCCCTCCACACCCGCACCCGCCATGACGGGTGAGGGCCCCTGCGAGGCCGTGAGGCCCGGCGACGGGTGACCGGCGACGGAGGAGGGCGCCTGTCCGGATGCCCGCTCCGGGGCCCGGGCGGGCAGCGTCCGGCCGTTCCCGGCCCCGCCGGATGCTCCGCACCGCCGGACCGGGGTCGGGAAACGGGGTCGGGCGGGATCGCCGGGCGTCGCACCGTGCGCCGGCTTCCCTCACCCGGGGCGGGAACCGACCGGCCGGAACGACTCGTCACTGATCATTGCCGCCGCCCGGAGCGGCGGGAACCACCTTGGCGGAACAACAGCGGGGGATGTCATGAAGTGCGCGTCTGCGGCGAGAGCGGGCCTGACGGCCGTGGCGGTGCTGGCGATGCTGACGGTCAGCGGCTGCCGGGGGGACGAGGCGGGGCTTCCCCCCGCCTCCCCGAGCGGGCGGGTCTCCGAGCCCGCGTCGCCGACGCCCGCGGCGGAGCGGGGCGGTCCGCGCACCCTGGTGGACGCTCCCAGGGCGGGTGGCCTGGACAAGCTGACGGGGGACGGAGCCCTGACGGACGTCCCCGTCGACCCGGGCGAGATCCGGGACGGCATGACGCTGGTCACCGGCGCCTACGGGAAGCCGGACGGGCGGGGCGCGCCCGTGCTGTTCGAAGGCGTCGATCACGTTCCCGAGGACACCAACGAGCGTCGTGAGCACCTGTTCCGGGGGATGCTCGAGTACATCCGGTGGGACCCCGAGCTGGGGAACCCCGAGGCCCGGCCCCTGGATCCGGGACCGCTCGGCGGCTCGGTGGAGTGCCTGCTCGCCTCGCTGAGCGAGGACGGCGACGTCATCTGCGGCTGGGCCGACGAGGGCACCGCGGCCGTCGCGCTCTTCGAGGACAGCACGCCCGCCGACGCGGGGAAGCTCTTCGTCGAGATGCGCGGGGACCTGGAGCGCTGACCGGCCGGTGAGCGGGAGCGGGGCCGCGGGGACCGCACCACGGCGAGGCGGCGGCCGTCCGGCCGGGTGGGCCGGGGTTCCCGCCCGCGCACCGGGTCCGCGGGCTGCCGGCCCACCGTCCGGGAGCGGAGCCCGTCGGGGTTGAGCACTGCCCCGATGCGACTGATCCGGTCGCCTGTGACGTCGGACGCCGTCACCGACACGGTGGCGCCGTCCGTCCGGGCCGCCAGGCCCGGCTGACCGTACGCTCCAGGAGCCTGACGCCGGTCGCCGCGACGGGCGGTCCGTCACCAGGCGCGCCGCGTCGCCGGCACCGCGGCCTCCCCCAAGGCCGGCGCGCCGCCTGATCCGGCACGGAGCGCCCAGCCCGGTCGGCGCTCCCGCTGCTCACGCCCGTGGAGTGCCACTCCCCCGGACGGAGGTGTCCGCGTGGTGCCTCGCGGACCGTCCTTCCCGGGACGCCTCCGCCGCCGGGGCGGCGGAGGCGGGTTTCATCGCTCCTCGCGGAAGAGGACGTGTTCGCCGGCGACCGCATCGTACTTCCGCAGGACCAGCCGGTCGGGGTCGTTCAGACGGTTCTTGCGGGTCACGTAGGTGACTCCGGTGCCTGCCGTCGACTTCAGCCTGATGACCGGCCGCGCGGTGCTGCGTGCCATGAGGTGCTCCTTCCGCCACCACCCGAGCCGATTGGCCCGGGCATGCCATACAGGGGGTGCAACGGTGTCGGCGGGCGCCGTATTCCGGCCGTCCCGCTCCCCGCGGGCGGGTCCCGGCTGCCCCTTCGGTCCTCCTGCCGGGAAGACGCGTCCGACGTGGTGGGGACCGGGAGTACTCAAAGTGGCAGGAGCGGGCAAGCGGGAGGGGCACCATTCCCCACCCTTACAGGAGTACGCGTTCCATGGCCGAGACACAGGACGTCGTCGAGCTCATCCTCCAGGACCACCGGCGCATGGAGGAGCTCTTCCGCCGGATGCGCAGCGTCGAGGCCGACCGAGCGGCCGCGCTGCGGGAGTTCGCGGACCTGCTGGTCGCACACGCGCTGGCCGAGGAGACCAAGGTCTACCCCGCCCTCAAGCGGTACAAGAACATCGACGACGAAGAGGTCGAGCACGGCGAGCACGAGCACGACGAGGGCAACAAGGCCCTCCTGGAACTCCTCGAGGTCCAGGAGATCGGCTCCGAGGAGTGGGACTCGAAGCTGGAGGCGCTCGTGGAGGCCGTCACCCACCACGCCGACGAGGAGGAGCGGACCATCCTGAACCAGGCCCGGGAGAACGTGGCGATGCGGCGGCGGGAGGAGCTGGGAGCGGCGTTCCTGGAGGAGCGTGAGCACCATCTGAAGTCCGACTGCGGTTCCGTGGACCATGTGCGCCGGATCGTCGAGGGCTGATCGGCGGCGATGAGAAGAGGGTTCGCGCCGTGACGGCGGTGCCCGGCGGCAGGGACTCCGGCGCGGCGCCACCGGCTCACGGGGAGGTCGTCCGCGCCGGTTCCGGCCCCGGGGGGAGTGCCGCCGCTCGGCGGCGGAGCAGCAGCGGGGTCGCCAGCAGGAGGACGCCGGCCAGCCCGATGGCCGTGCGCGGGCCGAGCAGGGAGCCCAGCACGCCCCACAGGGCCGTCAGGAGCGCGGTCGTGGCCCTGGTCGTCACCGTCCAGGCGGTCAGTGTGCGGGTGATCCGGTCGGTCGCGGTGCGCTGGAGGCGGTAGGTGGCGTGGACGGGGTTGAAGACCCCGCAGCAGAGGACGAGTCCGCACTCGACGCCGATCACCAGCAGCAGTCCGCCGGCGCCGGGGCCCAGGAAGGCCAGGCCGACGGGCCAGACGGCCCGCAGCGTCCCGGACACGGCCAGGACCCGGTACTGCCCGAACCGGGTGACGAGCGGCCGGGCCAGCCACGATCCGAGCAGTCCGCCGAGCGAGGGCGCGGCGAAGGCCAGTCCGTACTGCCACGGCGCGAACCCCAGCGGTCCGAGCATCTGGACCGCCAGCAGTGGCTGAACGGCCATCACCAGGCCGTTGAACAGGGCGGTGTTGAGGAACAGCGGGCGCAGCGTCGCGTCGGCGAGGATGTACCGCCAGCCGGCGAGGAGGTCCCCGGACCGCACGCGCGCGGCCTCCCGGTGCCCGGTCCGCGGCTCCGGTCCGCCCGTCGCGCGCAGGCTCAGAGCCGAGAGCAGGTGGCTGACCGCGTCGGCCGCCACCGTCGCCACCGGGCCGAGGATCCCGGTCACCGCGCCGCCCACCGGCGGTCCGACGATCGTGATCGTCCAGGTCGTGGACTCCAGGCGGGCGTTGGCGACGAGCAGGCCCTCGGCCGGCAGCAGCGCCTTCAGGTACGCGCCGGAGGCCGCGCGGAAGGTGATGTCCGCCGCCGCGACGACGACCGGGACCAGCAGCAGCTGGAGGAAGGTGAGCACGCCGAACGCGAACGCGGCGGGGACCGTCAGCAGCGCCGCGCACCGCACCAGGTCCATCGCGATCAGCACCGCCCGCTTGCGGCGGTGCTCCACCCACGGGCCGAGCGGCACCGCCACGGCCGCGCCCGCCGCAGCCCCCACGGAGGACAGCGCGGCGACCTCGGCCGGTCCGGCGTGCAGCACCTGGACGGCGATCAGCGGAAACGCGCCGAAGGCGAGCCAGGTGCCGAGCGCGCTGGTCCCGTACGCCGCCCAGAACCACCCGAACCGCCGCCCCAGCCGGTTCCCGCTCCCCATCCCCGATGCTCCTCGCCGCTCATCGCTCGTCCGCACGTCCGGTCCGCGATCGGACGTATCAAAGCGAGTGCGTCCACCGGGGATCAAACAACCGCGGGATCACGGGCCACAACCACCGGTTGTGGCTCCAGGGGGCCGAGGGATCATCTCCATGGGCGGGGCCGACGGTCCGTCCGTGCTTCCCGGATGCCGTCGTCCTCGTCCGCCCTCGCAGGCCCGGCGACCGCGCACCGCGGTAATTCGTTGGCGCGCGGCGGACAAGGGCGCCCACCCTGGTCCCCGTGACAGAACCCACGCACCGGATACGAGCCCTGCACACGGACTCCACGGTCACCGTCTACCAGGCGTACGCGCCGGAGATCGGCCTGCCGGCGGCCCGGGAGGGCCGTTTCCCGGCCGTGTGGCGGCGGGACCGGATGACATGGATCAAGCCGTCCTTCCTGTGGATGATGTACCGCTGCGGATGGGCCGCCAAGGAGGGCCAGGAGACCGTCCTGGCCGTCGAAATGACCCGGAAGGGCTTCGAGTGGGCACTGGGACACGCCTGTCTGTCCCACTACGAGCACGGCCTCCACACCGACCGCGCCACCTGGAGGCGCCAGTTGAAGCAGGCCCCGGCCCGGGTGCAGTGGGACCCCGAGCGCGACCTGCGCCTCCGGCCGCTCCCCCACCGGTCGCTCCAGCTCGGCCTCGCCGGCGAGGCCGCACGCCTCTACGCCGACGAGTGGCTCGTCTCCGTCACCGACGTCACACCACTCGCCCACGCGATCCACGCCCGCGTACGGGACGGGGACCTGGAGTCCGCCCGGCAGCTCCTGCCCCGCGAACGCCCCTACCCCGTGGACGACGGGCTCCTGGCTCATCTGTGCCAGTGATCCGGGCCCGACCGTGGGGACGGCCTCGCGGCGGTGTCCGCCTCGCCGCCGACCGCACGTGCCGCACCCGGGCCGGGGCCGCGGCCGATCCGAGCGTCACGGGTGCCGCCGTCGCACGCGTGTCCCGCGCGCCTCGCCCCCCCCGAAGGACACCCGTGTCCGGGACTCCTAGGGTGTCGGCGTGGACCTCGATACCGTTCGGACCTTCGTCGCTGTCGCCGACGCGGGACAGTTCCAGGAGGCCGCCGTGGAGCTGGCGGTCACCCAGCAGGCCGTCTCCAAGCGCATCGCCGCGCTGGAACGCGGCCTCGGCGTGCGGCTGTTCACCCGTACCGCCCGCGGCGCGGAGCTCAGCATCGACGGGCGGGCGTTCCTGCCCCACGCGCGCGAGCTGTTGCGCGTCGCCGAGCGCGCGGTGGCGTCCGTGCGGCCCGGCCGCCGTCCGCTGCGCGTCGACGTGATCGCCTCGCGCAGCGCGCAGTCGGGTCTGATGCGCGACTTCCACCGCGCACACCCCGGGATCGACCTCGACGTGACGATGCTGTTCGACATCGAGACGGCCGTCACCGCCCTTCGCTCCGGTGCGATCGACGCCTCCTTCCGCGCCGTCGCCGCGCCCGGCCACCCCCTCCCCGAGGACATCGACTCCGTCCGGGTGCTCGACGAGCCGCTCCAGCTCCTCACCGGCCCCGCCCACGCACTGGCGGGCGCCCGGTCGGTGACCGTCGCCCAACTGGCCGGGCACCGGATCTGGATGCCCGGCATCGCCCCCGGCACCGAGTGGGCCGCCTACTACGACGACCTCGTCGCCGAGTTCGGCCTCACCGTGGAAGCGACCGGCCCCAACTTCGGCTCCGACGCGCTCCTCGACACCGTCTTCGACACCCCCGCCCTGGCCACCTTCATGGGCGGGCACACCCGCCTCATCTGGCCCGCCGGCCACGACCTGCGCCGCATCCCGGTCACCGACCCGACGCCCGTCTACCCGCACTCGCTCCTGTGGCACCGGGACAACCCCCACCCGGCGCTGGCCGTCCTGCGCGCCCACCTCGCCGCCGCGACGGCCGGCCACGACGCCGCCGGGACCTGGACGCCGGGCTGGGTGACACCGCGCTGAACCGCTCCTCCGACTGGTCCGCACGAAGGCGCGCTGTCCCAAGGCGCTCGGACACCGCTCCTCACGGCGTGGGTGAGGGCTGTGCGGGCCGGGGGATCCCAGCTCGTCGAGCAGCGTGTCGAAGAGGTCTTCCACGAAGGGTTCGTGCGAGCGGAGCAGCTCCTCGACCACGGACTGCCGCGCCATGACCGGGATGCCGGCGGCAGCGGCCCATGCGAGGGCCCCGGCGGCGTCCGCGGGAGCCCCCGCGTCGAGCTCCGCGCGCTTGTGCGCGACGGCGTCGTGGGACTCGGCCGTGTCCAGCCGCAGGAGCTCGTCCTCGACGCCTTCGGGTTCCTCGGCGAACGCCCTGATCAAGTAGCGGTCACGACCACAGGCGTCCGGCTCGCCACCGGACGCGTCCCCCGGTGCCCCTGCCTCGGTACGGTCGTTTCGCCACCCGTCCGCGCCGCCGGCGCTCCGCCCGTTCGCGGCCTCCCGCGCCGGCTCCTCGGCCGGACTGCCGTCCGTGGACGCGGCCCGGTCGCGGCGGACCTTCTTCCGGCGCCTCTTCGCGGACAGTGGACGAGGACACGGCCCGGCAGTCCGGGAGGACGGATTCAGCCGCCGCGCCGTACCCGGGCCGCCTTGCGGGCCTCCGCGAGCTTGCGGGCCTCGCTGTTCCGGCGGGACGATCTGCCGCCGGAGCTGCTCTTCGCGTCCTTGGCGCTGCCCAGGCCGCGGAACGGGACATTGGGGTTCTTGGGGCGCGCTACGGCCGCCCCGCCGTCGAGAGACTCTCCGGAGGGGGTCCTGGCGCCGGTGATCCGGCTCAGCTCCGCCTCGCCGGACCGCACTTTGGTGACCTTGGGGGTGACGTCGGCGTCCGCCATGACCTGGCTCGTCTCGCGGCGCTGTGCCGGCAGGACGAGTGTCACGACGGTGCCGGAGCGGCCGGCCCGGGCCGTGCGGCCCGCGCGGTGCAGGTAGTCCTTCGGGTCGGTGGCCGGGTCGACGTTGACCACGAGGTCGAGGTCGTCGACGTGCAGGCCGCGTGCGGCGACGTTCGTCGCCACCAGCGAGGTGACCTGCCCGTCCCTGAACCGGTCCAGGGTCCGGGTGCGCTGCGGCTGGGACTTCCCGCTGTGCAGGGCGGCGGCGGCCACGCCACTGGCCCGCAGATGCCGCGTGAGCTGGTCGACGCCGTGCTTGGTGTCCAGGAACAGCAGGACGCGGCCGTCCCGGGCGGCGATCTCCGTGGTCACGGCGTACCGGTCCGGGCCGTGCACGACGAAGACGTGGTGCTCGATCGCGGAGGCCACGCCGGACGAGGGGTCCACGGAGTGGACGGCGGGGTCGCGCAGGTGGCGCTGCACCAGCTGATCGACGTCACGGTCGAGGGTGGCGGAGAACAGCATCCGCTGCCCGTCGGAACGCACCTGGTCCAGGATCTCGGTGACCTGCGGCAGGAACCCCATGTCACACATCTGGTCGGCCTCGTCCAGGACCACGATGCGCACGCTCCCCAGCCGACAGGCCCTGCGCTCGACGAGGTCGTGCAGCCGGCCGGGCGTGGCGACGACGATCTCGGCGCCGTCCCGCAGCGCGGCGGTCTGCCGTCCGACGGACACTCCGCCCACCACTGTCGCGAGCCGCAGTCGCAGCGCCTCGGCGTACGGAGTGAGCGCCTCACCCACCTGCTGCGCCAGCTCCCTGGTGGGCACCAGAACCAGCGCCAGCGGCTCTTTCGGCCGCGCGCGCCGCCCGACCGTCCGGGCGAGCATCCCCAGGCCGAAGGCGAGCGTCTTGCCGGATCCCGTGCGGCCCCGGCCCAGGACGTCCCGTCCCGCGAGCGCGTCCGGCAGGGCAGCGACCTGGATGGGAAAGGGCACGGTCACACCGTGCTCGTCGAGCACCCGCAGCACCTCGGCCGGCAGCCCCAGCCGCGCGAAGGACGCCACCGCGGGCAGCGCCGAAGTGGCCTCTGGCACCTCGGACACACGGTCCTGTCGCCGGGCATCGGTACGTGCTGATCCGCTCACAGAAAGCCTTCCTCCGAAGGACCGTACCGAGGAAGGCCCGGCAAGGACACCGTCACCGGCCAGGAACACCGACACAGCAACACTGCAAACAGCCAACGCTAGCACGGAGCACGCCGCGGTCCTCCCATAGCCGCGCCGTCCAGCCGAGGAACAGCGACCGGACCTGCCTGCGCAGATCGTCCCGGCGTGCCCGGACGAGAAACCTGCTGGTGTCGTACGCGCCGAGGAAGCCCGGCTCCTTCCAGACGCGCGAAAGAAGGCTCCCGGCCTGGGCTTGCGCCCGTCAGGCCCCCGCCGCCCGGCCCGCTCTCGACGGTCCGGGCCGGGCCACGTCAGCAGGTGGCCCCGGACCCTGCGGGTCCGGCCCGGGAGGGACTCCTACTCCTTCAGGCCCACCGCCCCGACGGCGTGACCTTGTTCGCGAGGGATGCCTGCGGAGTCGGGCTCCGGACGCCAGTCGGCGGACCTGACCAGGCCCGGTTCGACCAGACGCAGCCCCTGCAAGAAGCTTCCGATGCGCTCGGGCGAGCGCAGGTGGTACGTGTGGACGGACTGCGCGTTGTACGCCTCGACGGCCACCCGGAGCTGTTCACTGGTGGCCGTGCCGTCGCTCAGGGCCACGTAGCTGCCCCGTGGCAGGGCGTCGATCAGTTCGGCCACGATCCGCTCGGGCTGCTCCTCGTCCGAGACCTGGCCCATGATGTTGAGGAGCATCAGGCCGACGGGCCGGTCGAAGTCCAGCGTGTCGGCCGCACGGGCGAGGATCTTCTGCGGATCGCGCACGTCGGCGTCGAGGTAGGCGCACTTTCCTTCCGGCGTGCTGTACAGCAGCGCGTCGGCGTGGGCGAGGACGATGGGGTCGTTGTCCACGTAGACGATCCTGCTGTCGGGCGCGATGCCCTGGGCGACCTCGTGGGTGTTGTCGGCGGTGGGCAGCCCGGTGCCGATGTCGAGGAACTGACGGATCCCGGCGTCGCGCGCCAGGAACCGCACTGCTCGCACCAGGAAGCGCCGTTGCACGCGGGCGATGGCCGCGAACTCGGGGAAGTTCTCGAGGATCAGGTCGCCGGCCCGGCTGTCCACCGGGTAGTGGTTCTTCCCGCCGAGCAGGTAGTCCCACACCCGCGCCGAGTGGGGCCGATCGGTCTGCAGCCTTTCGCCCCAGTCGTCTCGCTCAGTCATGATCGAAGCATGACACACGGTGGTCCACAGGGTTCTCAACTCTCCTGTTTCCAGTCGCCGTTGATCACCCCCCGGGCGTAAGCGCGCACAGGGGCGTGAAGGCGGGCACGACCAGGCGGAACGAGGTGCGCACGGCCACGCGGACGTCCGTCGGCACCCAGGGGGCGAATGCCGCGGCGTCCTGGGTCTCGCCCCCGGTCGCCCGCGGCCCGCGCGCAGGTGCGCCCGCCGGGCCCCGGCAGATGCCGGACTTCACACCCTTGCCGTGGAGGAGAAGGCTCGAGGATTTCGAAATGTCGGCCGCCATTCGGAAACTCCACGACTCCCGGAGCCCGGAGAAGCGACCGAGCGCAGCGACGCCGCCCGCGGGATCGCCCCGTCGCGCGGCCGGACCTGCCGCGGAAGCGATCCTTTACCACCATTCGGGCGCTGACCTGCGACGGGTCGACATCAAGGCGTTCCGAATGTTTCGACGATACATGCGAATACTGCGAGAAGGGTTGACGGGGCTTGTGGCCCTCTTATCATCCAAGTTGCTCGACATGCCGCCAGGCGTTCGGCATGTCGAGCATCGCGAAGCCGGTCCCCGCCCCGCCGAGCCGAGGAGCCCCCCGCATGTAGTTGTCATGACTTCACCAAGTCTGCTCCTGCCGTCCCGCGCTCGCGGCCGCCACCGGCCGGCCGTCCGCCCCCTCCACCTCGGCCTCGACGATGCGCCGCTCGCCCGACTCCGGCGCCACGTACGACCTGGACGACACCCGCGGCCGGCGCTTCCCGTGGGAGCGCTCCCGGCGGCGGTGGCACCACCGCACTTCCCCCAGCGCGTCACACGCCCGGGACGAGGGCGTGCGACGCATCCCTGCCACGAGAACGAGGTTCAGTCATGCGCCGCAGACTCCGTGCCCTGGCCGCAGCACTCTTCGCCCTGCCCCTGGCGTTCGCCGCCGCACCGTCCGCCCACGCGGCCGACCCGACCACCATGACCAGTGGGTTCTACGTGGATCCCGACTCCAGCGCGAAGAGGTGGGCGGCCGCCAACCCCGGCGACGGCCGGGCCGCCGCGATCAACGCATCGATCGCCAACACCCCGATGGCCCGCTGGTTCGGCTCCTGGAGCGGCACCATCGGCACCGCCACGGGCGCCTACGTCGGGGCGGCGGACCAGCGGGACAAGCTGCCCGTCCTCGTCGCCTACAACATCTACAACCGCGACTACTGCGGCGGCCACTCCGCCGGCGGAGCCGCTTCGCCGTCCGCCTACGCCGACTGGATCGCCCAGTTCGCCGGCGGGATCGCAGGCCGCCCGGCCGTCGTCGTCCTCGAACCGGACTCCCTCGGGGACTACGGCTGCATGACCCAGGCGCAGATCGACGAGCGCGAGGCCATGCTCACCAACGCCCTCGCCCAGTTCAACCGCCAGGCCCCCAACACCTGGGTCTACATGGACGCCGGCAACCCGCGCTGGGCCGACGCGGCGACCATGGCCCGGCGCCTCCACGAAGCCGGCCTCCGTCAGGCCCACGGCTTCTCGCTCAACGTCTCCAACTACTTCACCACCGCCGAGAACACCGCCTACGGCAACGCCGTCAACAGAGAACTGGGCGCCCGCTACGGCTACACCAAGCCGTTCGTCGTGGACACCAGCCGCAACGGCAACGGCTCCAACGGGCAGTGGTGCAACCCCTCGGGCCGCCGCATCGGCACGCCCACCCAGACGGGTGGAGGCGCCGAAATGCTCCTGTGGATCAAAACCCCGGGCGAGTCGGACGGCAACTGCGGCGTCGGAGCCGGCTCCGCGGCCGGGCAGTTCCTTCCCGAGGTCGCCTACAAGATGATCTACGGCTACTGAGGACGGGCACGCCGTAGTGGCGGGGCGGGGGCGCCCCGGCCTCTCCGGGACGGGCCGGCCGCGACGGAGTCGGCGGAGGTGGGGGCCCCGGCAGCCGTACGGCCGGGGTCCCCCGAAGCGGTACCGGCCGGTGGGCGGAGCGGCCCGTGCCGCACACCGCTCGTCCGTGCGCCTGCGGAGGGCGCTCCGTCACGGTCACCGTGGACCGGTCGCACCGGCACCGCGGGGCCGGGACGCCGCGTGCCCCGTGCGGGGCACGCCCCGTCAGCGCGAGGCCGGGACGGGGTCCCGGGTGTCGGGCCGCATTTCGGGGGTGGGACGGCGGAAGCCCTTGGTGAGGACGGCGAGGTGGACGACGCCGGGGGCCGGCCGGACGCGCGCCCGCCCGGCTCCCCCGCCGCGCCCCACCGGCGGGGACAGCGGCGGGACGGCCGGGCTCCCGCCGTCCCTCCGCCCTCAGCCCGATACCGGGGCGCGACCGGCGGGGACGGGCTCCAGGCGCACGACGATGCCCTTGTACGCGGGCTGGTTGCTGGTCTCGGCCACGCTGTCGAGCGGCACCAGGACGTTGGTCTCGGGATAGTACGCGGCGGCGCACCCGGGCTTGACGGGGTAGGCGACGACCTGGAAGTCCTCCGCCCGCCGCCCGGTGCCGTCCGTCCACACGCCGACCAGGTCGACGTGGTCCCCCTCGCCGAGGCCCAGCCCGGTCAGGTCGCGGGGGTTGACGAACACCACCCGGCGGCTGCCGTGGATGCCCCGGTAGCGGTCGTCGGACGTGTAGGGGACGGTGTTCCACTGGTCGTGCGAGCGCAGGGTCTGCAGCAGCAGGTGCCCCTCGGGGACGTGCGGCATGTCCCAGGCGTTGCAGGTGAACCGCGCCTTGCCGACCGGTGTGTGGAACACGCCCTCGTTGACCGCGTTGGGCAGCCTGATGCCGCCCGGGCGCACCACGCGCCGGTTGAAGTCGTGCAGCCCCGGGACGATGCGGGAGATGCGGTCCCGGATCTCCCCGTAGTCGCCCTCGAAGTCGTGCCACGGGATGTTCCCCGTGCCGTCGAGCGTCCGGCGGGCGAGCCGGCACAGGATGGCGACCTCGCTGAGCAGGAGGGGGGAGGCCGGCTTCAGCCGTCCGCGCGAGGTGTGCACCTCGCTCATCGAGTTCTCCACGGTGACGAACTGCTCGCCGCCCGACTGGTAGTCCCGTTCGGTGCGCCCCAGGGTCGGCAGGATCAGCGCGGTGTCGCCGCAGACGGTGTGGGAGCGGTTGAGCTTGGTGGAGATGTGGGCGGTCAGCCGGCACGAACGCAGGGCCTCCTCGGTGACCGCGCTGTCGGGAGCGGCCCGGACGAAGTTGCCGGCCAGGGCCAGGAAGACCTTGATCCGTCCCTCGCGCATCGCCCTGATCGCGTTCACCGAGTCCAGCCCGTGGGCGCGGGGCGGGTCGAAGCCGAACTCCCGCTGCAGCGCGTCGAGGAAGGAGTCCGGCATCTGCTCCCAGATGCCCATCGTCCGGTCGCCCTGCACGTTGCTGTGCCCGCGCACGGGACAGGCGCCGGCGCCCGCCCTGCCGAGGTTCCCGCGCAGCAGCAGGAAGTTCACGATCTCCCGGATGGTGGGCACGGCGTGCTTGTGCTGGGTGATGCCCATGGCCCAGCAGACGATGACGCGTTCGCTGCGCAGCACGTCGTCACGGACGTCCTCGATCTCCTCGCGGGTCAGACCGGTCGCCCGGAGGATGTCGTCCCACTCGACGGTGCGGGCGTGGCGCGAGAACTCCTCGAACCCGTCGGTGCGGGTGCGGATGAAGTCGTGGTCCAGGACGGTGCCGGGCCGGGCGTCCTCGGCCTCCAGCAGCAGCCGGTTCAGGCCCTGGAACAGCGCCAGGTCGCCACCACCGCGGATGTGGAGGAACCGGTCGGCGATCCGGGTGCCGTGCCCGACCACTCCGCGCGGCTTCTGCGGGTTCTTGAACCGCCGCAGTCCGGCCTCGGGCAGCGGGTTCACCGCGACGATGCGGGCGCCGTTGCGTTTGGCCTGTTCCAGCGCGGAGAGCTGGCGGGGGTGGTTCGACCCGGGATTCTGGCCCACCACGAAGATCAGGTCGGCGTGGTGGAGGTCCTCCAGGCTCACCGTCCCCTTGCCGGTGCCCAGGGTCTCGTGCAGGGCGAAGCCGCTGGACTCGTGGCACATGTTGCTGCAGTCGGGCAGGTTGTTGGTGCCGAAGGCGCGGGCGAAGAGCTGGAGCACGAAGGCGGCCTCGTTGCCGGCCCGGCCCGAGGTGTAGAAGACCGCCTCGTCGGGTGAGTCCAGGGAGGTGAGCTCCGAGGAGAGCAGTTCGAAGGCGTCGTTCCAGCTGATCGGCTCGTAGGCGTCGGAGCCGGGCCTCTTGACCATCGGTTCCGTGAGCCGCCCCTGGTCGTTCAGCCACATGTCGGACCGCTGGGCGAGGTCGGAGACCGGGTGCTCGCGGAAGAAGGCGGACGTGACGCGCCGCGTGGTCGCCTCGTCGTTGATGTGCTTGGCGCCGTTCTCGCAGTACTCGTTGCGGTGCCGGTGCCCCGGAGAGGGGTCCGCCCAGGCACAGCCGGGACAGTCGATGCCGTCCACCTGGTTCATCGTCAGCAGTGTCTCCCCGGCGCGCAGGGGGGACGTCTGCCCCAGTGAGTACTCCAGGGCGTGCGCCACCGCCGGCACTCCCGCCGCCCATTTCCTGGGCGGTGTCACGGTGAGCGGGTCCTTGGAACCGTCGTCGGGCCGCTTCGGCATCGGACTCCCTCTCACCGGTGTACTCGGGTCTCCTCAAGTCTCACGCCCCCGCCCGGAAGCGGCCACACGATCTTCCTCCGGCGGGTCGTTCCCCGGGCCCCGGCTCTTCCCCGGGCGTCCGGGGCCCGCGCCGTGAGGACCGCACCGGGCGGCCTGGTGGCGGATCCGCGGGCGGCCGGTGACACTGGGCAGAGCGGTTCCCAACGACAGGCGGGGCCATGCGTGCAACAACCATGAATTCCGTCGAAGAGACGGTCGAAGTCGCGGTGCCCGTCCACACCGCCTACAACCAGTGGACGCAGTTCAAGACCTTCCCCCGCTTCATGCGCACGGTGAGGGGCGTCGAGCAGCTCCGGCCCAATCTCACGCGCTGGGTGGTCGGGGCCGGTCCGGTGCGCCGTGAGTTCACGGCGGAGATCCTGGAGCAGTGGCCGGACTCCCTGATCGCATGGCGCGGCCTCGGCCGGCAGGCCGGTCACCGCGGCGAGGTGTCGTTCCG
Source organism: Streptomyces sp. NPDC126497 (assembly GCF_040302425.1). NCBI lineage: Bacteria > Bacillati > Actinomycetota > Actinomycetes > Kitasatosporales > Streptomycetaceae > Streptomyces > Streptomyces sp. NPDC126497. Next base: position 12,795 of record NZ_JBEORT010000072.1, on the reverse strand, counting down.
GAGCCTGGCCCCGGAACGGACCGAGGTCGTGGTGCGCATGCGCTTCGAGTCGCACGGCTTCGGGGGCCGCGTGGTGGACCGGGCCGGGGCGGCGCCCCGTGTGCTCCGGGCCGAACTCGGCCGCTTCAAGGAGTTCATCGAGGGGGTCGGACAGGAGTGCGGTGCCTGGCGGGGCGTCATCCGCAACGGGCAGGTCCAGCCCCTGGAGCCGAAGCCGTCCAGAAGCCTGGTCGCCGGGTGGCCGGTCGGCTGATCCCGCCGGCCCGCCCGCCGAAGCCGAAGCCGGAGCCGAAGCCGAAGCCGAAGCCGAAGCCGAACGAGGAGACATCATGAGCACCTCCCACGACAAGGACGCGTCCCACCCGCTGGAGCAGGTCACGGGTGAGAAGGACGTCCCTCCCGAGGAAGAGGACCAGCGGGCCGGCAGCGCCGGCACGCAGGACGACGGCGCGGACCCCGGCGCGGAGGACACCTCCGCGGAAGACGAGCAGCCGTGACCGTCTCGATCGCGCGTCAGGGCGCGGGCGCGCTCGGAGGGAGCGACAGCATCCTGATGCGCCAGCGCCGGGACCACGCGCGGCTGGACGCGATGATCGGCCGTTATCGGTCCGAGGGCGTCCGGGAGGACGAGCCGGACCAGCTCTGGCAGGACATCGTCCAGCTCGTCTTCAGCCACGCCTTCGCCGAGGAGACCGTTCTGTGGCCGCTCCTTCGACGTACGGCCCCCGACGGGGAGGACCTCACCCGCCGGGTCGAAGAAGAGCACCAGGCGATCAACGAGCTCATCGCGCGGGTCGAGCGGTCCCCCGACGACCCCCGGCGCGCCGGGTGGATCCGGCAGGCGTTCGCCCTGATCCGTCAGGACATCCGCGACGAGGAGGACGAACTGCTGCCCCGTCTGCGGGACGCCTTCGACGACCGCACGCTGCGGCGCATCGGCGCCGCGTGGGAAGCCGTGCGGGCGACCGCTCCGACCCGTCCCCACCCCGGTGTTCCCCGGCGCCCGCCGGGCAACGCCCTGTGCGGTGTCCCCCTCAGCGCCCTCGACCGCCTGCGCGACCTCACACGGGGCGCCGGCCCCCTCGGCCGCCGCGCTTCCCTGGTCGCCGGCGCGGCCGCGGCCGCGGGCGTCCTCGCCCTGCTGCTCCGCTCCGCCCGTCGCCGGACGTGCGCCTGACCGGTGGCAGACGTCCCCGCGGGACCCGGAACCCGGGGAAGGCGGTACGGCGAGCGCCCGCACGGCGCACCGCTCCGGGCCGGAACCGCCTCAGCTCCGCGGTGGCGGTTCCGGCCCGCCCGTCGGGGATGACGCCGGCCGGCCGCCGCGCCCGTCGGCACTCCGCCCGCGGCGGGAGCCGGCGTACGCGGCGGCGCGCAGACCGCTCAGGCGCCGGGTGGGACGCAGGTCCGGCAGGCTGTGGGCGTAGGGGTCGTAGGACACCGTGGTGGCGGGGGCGGCGGCGTGCGCCCTCTCGAGGGTCAGGGAGGCGAAGGGACACCAGGGTTCGCCGGGCGCGGCCGCGCGCAGGTCGAAGCGGAGGGGCCGGCGGGCGAGCTCCTGCCACAGCGCCGGCCGGGCGGCCTTGGACGGACCGCCCGGGGCCGGGACGGGAAAGGCCGCCAGGACGCGTTCGCGGCCGCCCATCCGGTAGGAGAGCAGGGTGGAGTACGGCCCGGTCAGGGCGTCGGGGCGCGGAAGGGGCAGATGACGGCCGAGCCGGCCGGAGCCGCTCGACGTGAACAGCAGGTCGAGCGCGCTGCCCGGGCCACCGGCGTCCGTGACCCGCAGGGCCAGCCCCAGGGCGTCCGGCAGACGCCGGGGCAGGCCGAGCGCGCGGGACCAGCGCACGGTGACCGCGTAGGAGCCCGGCCGGTCGAGCCACGGCACGCCCCACGGCTCGCCGCTGCTGCCGGGCACGTCCAGGGTGCCCGAGCACAGCACGCCGTGGGGGTGCAGAGCCGGCGCCGCCCGCCACCGGGCCAGCCGCTCGGCGACCCGGTGGGCCGCTCCGTCCGAGATCCCGGGAAACACCTCAGGCCCCGGGGCGGATGACCGCGCGCACGCAGCCGTCGGTCTTGTGCTTGAACATGTCGTACGCGGTCGGCGCCTCGTCGAGCGAGAGGGTGTGGGTCGCCATGTGGGCCGTCGCGATCTCACCGGCGGCGAGCCGCTCCAGGAGCATGGGGATGTAGCGCTGTCCGTGCATCTGCGCCCCGCGTACGGTGAGCCCCTTGTTGATCACGGCCCCGAGCGGGAACTTGTCGACGGCGCCCGCGAACACGCCCAGGATGAACACGGTGCCGCCCTTGCGGCAGGCGTGGATGGCCTGGCGCACGGCGGTCGGCCGGTCCGTCTGCAGCCGGAGCTGCTGCTTGGCCTGGTCGTACAGGTGCATCGGGCCGTCGCTGTGCGCTTCCATCCCGACCGCTTCGATGCACACGTCCGGGCCCCGCCCGCCCGTGCGCTCGCGCAGCTCGGCGGCGACGTCCGTGGTGGTGTAGTCGATGGTCTCCGCGCCCACGTACCGCTCGGTCATCGCCAGCCGCTCGGGGATGCGGTCGATGGAGACGACCCGTTCCGCGCCGAGCAGGATCGCCGCCCTCGCGGCCATCTGGCCCACGGCGCCGCAGCCCCAGACCGCCACCACGTCGCCGGGCTTGACGCCGGCGAGATCGGCGCCCATCCACCCGGTGGGCACCGAGTCCGAGACGAACAGCGCGCTGGTGTCGTCGACGCCCTCGGGAACGGGGAAGGCGCCGTAGTCGGCGAAGGGGACGCGCACGTACTCGGCGTGGCTGCCGCGCAGACCGCCCATGGCGTGCGAGTAGCCGAAGATGCCGGCGGTCTCGTAGCCGAAGAGCGCCTGGCCGACGCCGGGGTTGGTGTTGGTGTTGTCGCACAGGGACCACAGGTCGTTCGCGCAGTACCAGCACCGCCCGCAGCCGACGAACGAGCAGACGACGACCCGGTCGCCCACCTTGTGCCGGCGCACGGCGGAACCGGTCTCCACGACCTCTCCGACGAACTCGTGGCCGATCACGTCCCCGGCGCGCATCGCCGGGATGTAACCGCCGATGAGGTGCAGGTCGGAACCGCAGGTGGTGCCCGCGATCAGCCGTACGACGACGTCCTGGTCGTTGCGCAGTTCCGGGTCCGGCACCTGCTCGACGGAGAGTTTGTTCACGCCTTCCCAGCACAGCGCCTTCACAGCACTCCCTCCCCACCGGACCGGCGGCCGAGCAGTCCGACCAGCCTGCCGGCCGGTGTCGGCCGGGTCGTGGGCGGTGTGTCGGGGAGCATGACCTCCCCGGCCTCCAGGACGGCCTTGGCCTCGCGCAGGGCGAGCCGGACCTCCTGCCGTGGGTCCCGCCCGGCCAGCCGTGCGGGCGCCGAGGACGAGCGGGCCGGCGTCGGCTCCTTGAGCCGGGCAGCCAGCTCCGTGCCGCGGTCACCCGGTGCGGGGCGCACCCGCACGTCGACCTTCTCCGCGAGCCGTTGGAGGGGATCGGGCAGTCTCCCGTCCTGCCGCACCTCCGCCGGCGGGCGGTTGACCGTCACCGTGAGCCATCGGTCCCCCGCCCGGTCGTCGCCGTGACGCGCCGCCCCGGCCCTCCGCGCCGCCGCGACGCCGACAGCGGCGACCGGAACCATCCACAACGCCCTCTTCACGGACTGCCTCCTCCTCGCACGGGCCGTCACCGTTGCGCGCCGGGTTTCCGCGGTCGCCGGAGCGAAACGGCGACGGCCGCGGGACACCTGCCGGGAGGCGCCCGGCGGGTCTCCCGCCGACCCGGTCGCACCGCACCGGGGCGCCTCCGTCGTCCGGGACGGCGTCATTCCCCGGTCGTCCTGTCCACCAGCGCGCCGTACGCCAGTTGCAGCGCGTCCGCACCGGCCAGCGCGGTGAGCGCGCCCATGGCGGTGCGGGTCGCGCGGGGCCAGAGCAACTGCCCGGCCGTGAGGCTCGAGGCCACCCAGACGCTCATGCAGAACGGGCAGGTCACCAGCTCGCCGACCGTGGCCCTGCGGTCACCGGACTGCGCCTCCTCGTGCAGTTCGGCCGGGCCCTGAGGGCCGACGAAGGTGGTGAAGGGGGCTCTCAGCGGGCTGGTCACCGAGGCCTTGCTCAGCAGCCGGCTCAGCCGGAACGTCGCCACCGAGGTCAGGACCACGTCCCAGGGCGCGGGCCGGTCCGGCAGCGGGCGCCCACGCGCCTTCACCACCGCCGCCCAGCCGGCCGTGTACACCCCGAAAGCCGTCATGGCCGCGAGATAACCACGCAGCGGGCGCTCGCCCCCCGCCGCGTACGCGTGCTCCGTGCGCCGCAGCAGTTCCCTGAGACGTGGTACGAGACGGCCGTCAGTCGCTGTGCTCATGGTCCTCACCCCGTCCTGTTCCCGTCACCGGCTCGTCCGTCCCACGGCCGTCCGCCGTCTCCCGTCCCTCCCGGCGCAGACCGACCTCGACGTGCCCGGCGACGACGCGGCTGTCGAAGGCGGGCTGGGGCGCGGTGGCGGGGCCGCGGACGTTCAGGCCGTCCGCGAGCCGGAAGACGCTGCCGTGCCAGGGGCACCGGACACAGCCGTCGGCGACGGTGCCCTCGGACAGCGGTCCCGCCAGATGACTGCACCGCTCGGCCAGCACGTGGATCGCCCCGTCGCTTTCCCGCACCACCAGGACCGGCACGTCGTCCACGGTGCGCCGCACCGGACGGCCGACCGGGAATTCCTCCACGGCGCCGATCCGGTGCCAGCCCGGCCCGACGACGTGCGGCACCTCCTCGGCGTGGTTGGCGCCGGCGGCCTGCCGGTACGCCAGGTGGCCACCGAGCATGCCTCCCAGGCCGACCGCGGTCAGGCCGAGGAAGCCGCACGTGCGGCCCGCCCCGGCCCGCCCGGAGAGGCGGAGGAGGAGCGAGGCACCGTACAGGCCCACCGCCGTCACGTTGGCCGCCGCGTGCACCAGCCCCACCCGCTGCTGCTGACGGTGCAGCTCCGCCCAGTCGGCCACGCCCGCCAGGGCGGCGGGGCCGGCCGCCGCCAGCCCGACGCCCACGAGGAGGCCGGCCTCCCGGGAGCGGCCGGACCGCAGGTCGAGCACCGCGGCGGACATCCAGGTGCCGATCGGCACCTGGACCATCAAGGGGTGCACCGGATGGCCGAGCCATCTGCCGTGCAGCGCGTCCCGGGTGCGGCCGAGCGGCAGGGCCCGCACCCTCCTGCCGAGCGCGTCGATCACCGCGTCCGCCCTGGTGTCGCGCTCCAGTGCGTCCAGCAGCCGCAGTACTCGGTTCTGCCGCGTAAGGCGGCGACCTGGCTTCTTGTTCATGGGCGCAGGGTCCCCCGGGGGCCGGGGGGACAAACAGCGGCTCCGACGGGTCCGCCGGTCAGCCTCGCCGTCCGCCCTGCCGGAGGACCCGGTCGGTCATGTCGGCCACCTGTCCGGCCGGCGGGGCCTCGGCGTCGACCTCGGCTCCGAAGTCCGAGAACTCCATCACCGTGCTCATCCTGAGCTGCTGCGGCGCCGCGCCGGTGTCCGGCTTCGCGGAGGCGGAGGCCCCGGTCCTGACGGTCATGTCCATCTGCTGACGGCGCAGCCGGCCCTCGTCGTCGACCCAGACCTGCATCGGCAGCGTCGGACCGAGCTGCTTGCGCATCCGGTCACCGCCCGGCAGCTCGGCCACGTCCACCGAGACCCGGTAGCGCGTGGTGTTCACGCCGTCGATCTCCTCGGTGCCGACCTCGGTGACGTCCTCGTCGGTGATCGCCTTGGCGTAGGCCGCGGTCCTGGCCGGGTCGCCGATCCCCTGGCCGTTCACGCCCTGCTGGGCGGCGACCTTCTCCAGGTCGATCCCGACCCAGGGCTTGCCGCCCGGGGCGTCCTGGCCCGGGGCCTTCTGGTACAGGATCTCGTCGACCACACGTTGCTCGATGCTCTCGCCCTCCGCGGTGACGGTCATGACGCTGTCGCCCTCGGCCAGATCGAGGACGCCCCGGCCCTCCGACGTGACGGTCCTGCCCTCCGCGTCGATCTTCGTCTTGATCGTCATCCGTGCCGACTCGGCTTCGGCCGTCTTGTCGTAGGCCGCCCGCACCGCCGTCGTGTCCTGGTCCCGACCTCCGTCGCTCCTGCTCGCGCCCGGTGACGCGCCGTCCCGCGCACCCGTCGCCCCGCCCTCGTCCCCACACCCCGTCAGGATGCTCCCCATGACCGCGGCGACCGCGATCGCGCCTGCCCTCGTCCCCCTGTGACGCATGTGTGTTCCCCTCTCCTCGACGACTGTCGCCGGCCCGTTGAACGGTTGCGGCCCGGCGGCCCGTGTGCCCCTGGGGGAAAAGCGAAAACACCTCTGTCAAAAGCGAGTTGGGAATACGACGTCTGATTCGAAGGAATCGCGCCGCCGACATGAGAAGGCGTCCGCACCGCAATCCGCACCCTTCGCCGATTTCCTGCGCCGGCCACGCGCGGGGAGTTAGGAGAGGCGATCCGGGGACACACGTACGTCGAACCGACAGCAAGGAGAGTGTGTGATGGGCATCATCGCGTGGATAGTCATCGGCCTGCTCGCCGGAGCCATCGCCAAGGCGCTCATGCCGGGCAAGGACCCGGGCGGAATCGTCATCACCATGCTCATCGGTATCGCCGGAGGACTCCTCGGCGGATTCCTCGGCAAGGTGCTCTTCGGGGTCGACTCGATCGACGGTTTCTTCGAGCTGTCCACCTGGATCGCGGCCATCGTCGGATCCGTCATCCTCCTGGCGCTGTACCGGCTGTTCACCGGCCGTGGGCATCGCCGCGGACACGCTCACGCATAACCGCACCGCGTTCGGCGTGAGTTGACGTCGGCAAGCCGAGAACACCACACGTGGGCGCCCCCGTCCGAGGACGGGGGCGCCCACGTGTGTCCCGGCAGGCCCTCCCGGGCACGGGCCGGGCCGCGGTCGTCCGGTGCCCCGGGGGCCCGGGCGTGCGCCCGCCCCCGCCCTCAGCGGGCGGCGAGGAGCTCCAGCGTGTCGATCACACGGTTCGAGAAGCCCCACTCGTTGTCGTACCAGGCGACCACCTTGACGTGACGGCCGTCGACACGGGTGAGAGCCGAGTCGAAGATCGACGAGGCCGGGTTCCCGGTGATGTCGGACGACACCAGCGGGTCCTGTGAGTACTCGAGGATTCCGGCGAGCGGTCCCCGCGCCGCGGCCCGGTACGCCTCCAGCACCTCCTCGCGCGTCACGTCCCGGGTGACGGTCGTGTTGAGTTCGACGATCGAGCCGACCGGGACCGGCACGCGGATCGAGTCGCCCGACAGTTTGCCGTCGAGGCCGGGCAGCACGAGTCCGATCGCCTTGGCGGCGCCCGTGGTGGTCGGCACGATGTTGACGGCTGCGGCGCGGGCGCGGCGGGCGTCGCGGTGCGGGCCGTCCTGCAGGTTCTGTTCCTGGGTGTAGGCGTGCACGGTGGTCATGAAGCCGTGTTCGATGCCGGCGAGTTCGTCGAGGACCGCGGCCAGTGGTGCGAGCGCGTTGGTCGTGCACGAGGCGTTGGAGATGACGGTGTGCGCCCGCGGGTCGTAGGCGTCGGTGTTCACGCCGAAGGCGAGGGTCACGTCGGCGCCGTCGGACGGTGCGCCCACCAGGACCTTCTTCGCGCCGGCGGCGAGGTGGGCCCGGGCGGCCGGGGCGGAGGTGAAGCGGCCGGTCGCCTCCAGCACGATGTCCACGCCGAGTTCGGCCCACGGCAGGCGTGCCGGGTCCCGTTCGGCGAGGACCCTGATGCGGCGGCCGTCGACGACGAGGGCGTCCTCGTCGGCGGTGACCGGCCGGCCGAGCCGGCCCGCGGTGGTGTCGTAGGCGAGCAGACGCGCCAGGACGGCGGGTTCCGTGAGGTCGTTGACCGCCACGACCTCCAGTGTGCTGTCCCGCTCGAGCAGGGCGCGCAGCACATTGCGTCCGATGCGGCCGAATCCGTTGATCGCGATACGAGTCATGTGGGTGTCCCTTCGTCCAGGAAAGGGTCACTCGCGGCGCTCGCTCCTGACAGTGGCATGATCGCCACGGTCCGAAAGGATCGTGCCAGAGGTCCGGCGCCGGGCGCCGGCACCGGGTTCGCCTACGCTTGCCTCCGTGCCAGTTTCCCGCCTGCGTCGTGTCGGCGTCCTCGTGCTCGACGGCGCCAAGCCCCTCGACGTCGGCATCCCCGCGCAGGTGTTCACGACCCGGGCGAGCATGCCGTACGACGTGCGGGTGTGCGGTGCCGCCCCCGGGATGGTCACCGGTGGCGACGGGCTGTCGTACCACGTCGCCCAGGGGCTCGACGTCCTGGAGTGGGCCGACACCGTCTTCATCCCCGGCTACCGGTTCCCGGACCGCGAGGACCCGCCGCAGGCCGTCGTCGACGCGCTGGTCGCGGCCCACGACCGGGGAGCACGGCTCGCGGCGATCTCCACCGGCGCCTTCGCCCTGGCCGCCACGGGGCTGCTCGACGGCAGACGTGCCACCACCCACTGGCACTACACCCGGGCGCTCGCGGCCAGACACCCGTCGGTCCGCGTCGACGAGAACGTCCTGTTCGTCGACGAGGGCCGTGTGCTGACCTCCGCCGGCGCCGCCTCCGGCATCGACCTCTGCCTGCACATCCTGCGCGGCGACCTCGGTGTCGCCGCCTCGAACCACGCCGCCCGGCGTCTGGTCGCGGCGCCCTATCGCAGCGGCGGCCAGGCGCAGTACGTGCCGCGCAGCGTGCCCGAGCAGCTCGGCGAGCGGTTCGCCGCCACCCGCGAGTGGGCCCTGCGCCGGCTGGGCGAACCGCTCACCCTCTCGGTGCTCGCCGGGCATGCGGCGGTCTCGCCGCGCACGTTCTCGCGGCGTTTCGTCGAGGACACGGGATACACGCCGATGCAGTGGGTCATGCGTGCCCGCATCGACGCGGCCCGCGAACTGCTGGAGCGCTCGCAGCGCAGCGTCGAGCAGATCGCCGCCGATGTCGGCCTGGGAACCGGCGCCAATCTGCGCCTGCACTTCCACCGCGTCCTCGGCACCACGCCGAGTGAGTACCGGCGCACCTTCTCCCGTATCGCATAGGCGCTCCCGCGCACGCGCCGGGAACGACCGGCCGGGAGAAGAGGGAACGGGCGGCGCTTCCGCGGCCGGGCGGCCTCAGGCCGGGTCCAGGTCGCTGTGCACCAGGTGGTGGTCCGAGTACGGGGTGGTCTCCACCCGGTGCCGGAGCGGGGCGATGCCGCGCAGGAAGACGTAGTCGAACTTGCTGTGCCAGTCGGTGGTCACCCCGCAGGTACCGGCGGACGAGGGACGGCACCGGGGATCGGTGTCCTCGGCCAGGGCCCACATCCGGGCCAGTTCGGGAGCCTCCGGGACGGCGTTGAAGTCTCCGAGAACGATCGCGCGGTCGTGCCGGGCGACGGCTGTGGCGAGCACGCCGGCCTGGTCCGCCCGGACCGCTTCCTGACGCCGTTCGGCGAGGTGCGTGTTGAAGACCCGCACGGGCCGGCCCCCCACCTCGGTGGTGACCGCCATGTACCCGCGGTCCTCCGATCCTCCGTCGGGGTATTCCGTGACGACGGGATCCGTCATCGGTGCCGCCGAGAGGAGTGCCTGTCCGAAGGCCCCGGGTTTCCACGGCGCTCCCCCGCAGCGGCCCCAGTTCCGCAGGACGGGCCCGTACTCGACGTGGTAGACCAGCCCGTAGAGGCGCTCCAGGTACTCCCGGATCCTCTTGACGTCGCTCACGCATGCCTCCTGCAGGCCGATGACCTGCGGTGCGTATGTGGCGATCTCCGCCGCCCGGTCGACGTTGTCCTTCTCGCAGGGGTTGCAGAGGTTCCACGTCATGACCCGGTTCGGCACGACGTCCTCGGCGGCGTCGGCGGGCAGCGGTCTGGCGGAGGGGGCTCCGCTCGGCGCGCTCGGGCCGAGGAGCACCACGCAGGCCACGACCACGGCGCCCGAGAGCAGTCTCGTGGCCCTTCCGAGCACCATCGCCTCCTCGAGGTGAACACAGCCGACGTCCGGCGTTCTCCCGCACGAGCTTATGGGACGGCGCCGTCGGCGGCCTCCCACGGTCCGCGTACGGCCGTGCCCGCCGGGGCGCCCGGCTCCGTCCCGTCCGCGGCCGGGAATAGCCGCGGGGGCGCGCCACGTTGCCGCGGACATGACGACGAATGCGTCGCGGCCCGAGGTGCTGCGCTACACCGCCTTCTCCAGCGACCCCGCCGGCGGGAACCCCGCCGGCGTCGTTCTGGACGCCACCGCTCTGCACGACGGGGACATGCTGGCCGTCGCCGCCGACCTCGGATACTCGGAATCCGCGTTCCTGACCGCGCTCCCGGAGGGCCTCGACGGCCACGAGGGGCGGGCGTACGGCATTCGTTACTTCAGTCCCAAGGCGGAGGTGCCGTTCTGCGGCCACGCCACCGTCGCGGCCGCCGTCGCGCTCGCCGAGCGGACCGGCCCCGGGAAACTGGTGTTCGCGACACGGGCCGGTACGGTGCCGGTGGAGGTGACCGAGGAGGGCGGGACGGTCAGGGCCACGCTCACCAGCGTCGAGCCGCACGTCGAGGAGATCGCCGACGCCGACCTCGCGGAGGCGCTCGCCGCGCTGGACTGGCCGGCCACCGATCTCGATCCGGCCTTCCCGCCCCGTATCGCCTTCGCCGGCGCCCGGCATCTCGTCCTCGCGGCGGCGACACGCGCCCGCCTGGCGGACCTCGCGTACGACTTCACGCGCCTCGAAGCCCTCATGCACCGCTTGGACCTGACCACCGTCCAGTTGGTGTGGCGGGAGTCGCCCACGGTCTTCCACGTCCGTGACCCGTTCCCCGTCGGCGGCGTCGTGGAGGACCCGGCGACCGGCGCCGCGGCGGCCGCGTTCGGAGCGTACGCCCGTGAGTTCGGCCTCGTCCCCGAGGACGCCGTCCTCACCCTGCACCAGGGCGAGGACCTGGGCCGTCCGGGCAGGCTCACGGTGACGCTGTGTGCGGACGATCCGCGCGTCCGCGTCAGCGGCGCGGCGGCCCGCGTCGGCTGAAGGGCCGTTCGCTCCCCGCGTTCCCGCCCCGTACCGGGCGGGTGCGCGCCTGGCTCGTCGTCCGGGGTGACGGGGCGCGGGGCGGGCCCGCCCGTTCCGCGGCGCCCGGCCCGTCGCGGTGACGTGCGCCGCGTCGACGCGCGGCCGCCTCTCAGACGGTCACGACCCGGCGCCCGCGCGTGTGGCCGGCCTGGCTGTCGATGTGCGCCGCCGCGGCCTCGGCGAGCGTGTACGACTTCTCGACCGGGATGTGGAGCTTTCCCCGTGTGATGAGACCGACCGCCTCGGCGAGGGCCTCCGGCATGCTGCCGGCCACGCCCGAGAACCGGGCGCCGAACTCCGGCGCTTCGAGATCGGCGATGGAGACCACCTTCCGCGGGTCCCCGGTCAGTTCGACGAGTTCGCGGATCACGCCCGAGCCGGCCAGATCCAGGGCGGCGTCGACACGGCCGAGTCGCCGTACCCGTTCGACCCAGCCCTCGTCGTACGTCGTGGCGACGGCGCCCAGACCGCGCAGATAGTCCTGATTGGCGGCGCCGGCGGTGCCGATCACCGTGATGCCGCGGTCGCGGGCGATCTGCAGCACCGCCGATCCGACTCCCCCGGACGCGCCGCTGACCAGCAGTGTCTGCCCGGGCCGTATCCCGGTCTCGCGGATGATGCGCAGCGCGGTCTCCATCACGGAGGGATACCCGGCGGCCTCTTCGAACGTCAGCCCCTCGGGCATACGGGCCCAGGCCGACAGCACGGCGAACTCGGCATAGGTGTCCGTGCCTTCGCCGAACACGTGGTCGCCGATCCCGACCCCCTCGACACCCTCGCCGACCTCGTCCACCACCCCGGACGCGTCCTGTCCGACTCCGGCGGGCAACTCGATCGGACTGACCTTCTGCATCTGCCCTTCACGGATCCTCCAGTCGACGGGGTTCACTCCCGCCGCCCGCACGGCGATGCGCACCTGACCGGGGCCCGCGTGGGGCTCCTCGGCGTCCACGAGGCGCAGGACGTCCGGACCGCCGAACTCGGCGAAGCTCACTTTCCTCATGCCGCCGACCGTAACACTAACGGTTAGGTTTTTGGAACGGGTGTTGTTCTGCACTTGGTAGCATCAGGGCATGACCGTGCCGACCGGACGCCGTGAACGCAAGAAGGCCGCGACCCGCCAGAAGATCGCCGACACCGCCCTGCGGCTCTTCCTGGAGCGGGGGTACGACGCGGTGGGGATCCGAGACGTGGCCGCCGAGGCCGACGTCGCCGTCACCACGCTCTTCTCCCACTTCGCCTCGAAAGAGGCCCTGGTGTTCGAACAGGACGAGGACTTCGAGCAGCGCCTCACCCAGGCGGTCACCGGCCGGGAACCGCACGAGCCGCTGATCCCCGCGCTGCGCCGTGAGATCCAGGCCCTGGTGCGGCACTGCACGGGGGACGGCGCGGCCCCGGTCTGGCGCATGGTCGACGGAACGCCCGCCCTGCGGGAGTACGAGGAGGCGATGCGGTTGCGTCACGCGGAGTCCCTGGCGACGGCCGTCGCCGCCGATCTGGGCCTCTCACCGGTCCCGACGGCCTGCCGGACGATCGCGCGGTTCGTGGTCGACGCCTATTCGCTGGCCCGGGAGGCGGCCGACCCGGAGGACGCGCTGGACGAGATCTTCCGGATGATCGAGGCGGCCTGGGCGGTCGCCCGCCCCTCCGGCGGCCGCACCGGCACGGCCGCCCCGTAGCCGGTCCCTCGGCCGGCCGGAGCCCGCCCCGCG